>CAYGUK010000054.1:0-25320 GCA_964352985.1 uncultured Legionellales bacterium | reverse complement strand
GCCAGGTTAGGCAGTATTATCAGGGTAACTATTTAGCATTTATGCTGAATAGTTAAATAAGAATTAAAATTATGTTTACGAAAAAGCCTAGATCTGATTCTCAAACTACTGTCGATATTTTAACTAAATATCGACAAGCATTTAGAAATATATTGAAATTTTTACAATCTGATACAAGTATTGTTGTTGATGATGTTTTAAAATTAATTCATCAAAACGAAGTTAGCCTTGTTTTAAAAAAGTTGGATTCGGCTTTGGTAAAGGATACTAGGGAAAAACCGGCCGCATTAAAGGAGCTAAACTCAATTATAATAACCCCCATCTCTGAATCAAGATTAAAACTTGAGGCTGAACAAGAGTCTTTAGATAATCTCAAATTATTAACTCAGTTTTTAATCATTATTTATGGTTCTTTTGAGGCTGAAATTGGCACTATCATAGAAAATGGTATGATTGGCGCAGCGGGTATTAATGTTAATAAGAGATTTCAATTAGATATTAAACTCAAAAACTATCCAAATTTAGTAGCAGCAATTGTTTCTAGTGAATTAAATTCTACTAATAAACATTCGTTATTAAAATGGTCTTTGAGAGAACTTGCAAAAATTAATTTTAAACCTCAATCTAGTCTTTCGAGCGTAGAGGAAGAGAGTACGCCACCTTCATCGCCTTGTTCTCAATTATCTTCCCCATCAAGTCCTAGACAATAGATTCTATTCGATATTATCCTGCTGCTGAAAACAAGGCAGCATTGGACTTTGATTAATATTCTCAATAAATCGCTTCACAATTTTCCGAGCGCAAGTGTTGTTATCTAAAACATCATGACTCGCGTGATTGAACACAAAAAAATAACTGGGTGCAATATAATCGATTAACTGTTGCACTTTAAAAGGTGGCGTGATGGGATCAAATTTCCCCGATAAAATGAGTGTTGGGATTTTAATTGAGGTGAATTGTCTTGTCGCTTCGTTTGCTTTTCCAGCTTGCCAGTTATCACACACTAATCTGTCGATATTGGTGAGTAATAAACTACTGGCCGGGGTGAGTGTTTTTAATTCTTTTTGGATTAACCCTTTATCTTCAAATGGAAAATCATCATGGCATTCAACACTTACTGCCATGCCGAGACTGATATTATTTTCTGGATTAATGGGCGGCGCGAGAATGCCTGCGATGGCTTCAAAGTGATGTGCTCTGGTTTGTTCAATAATATCGGGTAAAGTTGGGATGAGTTCTTCATCATGCATGGCATTAAAAATTGCATTGGCAAACACCACACCATTTAGTAACACATTGATTTTTTCACCCTGATTATTATGTGTCTTGAGAAGAACAGGCTGGGTTTGCAGTGAGTCAAAGGTTTGTTGAAAAGTAAGTGATAAGTCTGGATGAGCTTTTTGAAACGTTTTAAATAACAACTGAAAACTATGGTTAGCAAGCTCTGGCATATCGGTGAGGTGATGGGAATTGGGCAAATCCGGTGAATCTAAAATAGTTGAGCGCACTAATCGCGGATACTCACGCATTAAATTCAAAGCCACGCGACCGCCATATGAAATCGCATAGAGGTTGACTCGATGAATATGTAAATCAGCTAATAAGGCATGAATATCACCCACTATCGCCTGCGTATTATAGTGATTAAACTGAATGCCTTTTTTGCTAAGTCGTTGATGGCAGGCGAGTAACGCATTAACTTTTAGTTGATTAACTTCGAGCGTGGTGAGCGCCTGACCTTTTTCGCGTTTGGCTAACTCATCCCATTCCAAACATTGCAAATTTGGCTTAGCAAGTCCAACACCTCGTGTGGTAAAAAAAATCACATCGCGATGTTGGCGCCAAGTCAATGTGTGTTCGAGTAAAGTTTGCATGGCTTGTGAGGAATTGGGATAACTCAATGTTTTTTGCCCAGGTCCACCATCAATAAAAAGTATCGGAGAATCCAGTTTTTTAGTTTTATCATGATGAAGGGTAACGACTGGAAATTGTTGATTAAGATGTGTTTCATAATAGCAACTTAGTTGAGCATTATGCTGATTAAACCAACAAGGGACTTTTTTAATTTGTGTAAATGCGCTGTTACAAAATAGCGCTAAAAACAGCAAAACGTAACGGCCTTGCAATAAAGCAATTGAATTTTTCATCGTCTTTATTTTATTTCTGATAAAGTGTTGCATTGCACATTTAATCCGTTACAATAGCGCCCGAAAGCACATTTAATATAGTTACTTTATAACCTCACTAAATTCAGCATAGGTTTAAACGCAAACTAAAGAAAATTATAGCGTAGGTGGTCTTATGATTACAGCCAATGTTAAAACCGGAATAAAAAGACAAAGCATGCGATTATTGCCTTTTATCATATTTGGGCTTGCATTGCTGTTTGACTTTTTTGCCTTCATGTTACAAGTTGCCCCTGGTGTCATGGGCCGTGACTTAATGCATGATATGGGTATTAACGCTGTAATGTTAAGTGTGATCACCGGTTGTTATTTTTTGGCGTATGCTGGCATGCAATTACCCGTTGGCATTTTGCTTGATCGATTTGGTCCGCGCAAATTAATGACGATTGCTTTAATATGTTGCGCAACCGGTGCGACATTATTTTCGATTTCTCATTCTTTTTATTTAAGTGCGGGTGCCCAACTATTAATGGGGGCGAGCGCGGCTTTCGCTTATATCAGTGTTTTATTTGTCGCTGTGCGTTGGTTTGCACCAGAACATTTCGGCATGTTAGTTGGGTTAACTGAATTTATTGGTGCCATGGGTGCTATCTTTGGTGAAACACCATTACTTCATGTTATTAATAGTATTGGTTGGCGTTCTGCAAGTTTTGCGATGGCGTTAATTGCACTCGTATTATCGGGTTTTGTTTTAGTTATCGTCAGAGATACTCCTCAACAACTAAATGGCAAAATTGTTCGCCTTCGTAAAAATATTTGGCAACAATTGGAGTTAGTATTGCGTAAAACACAAGTCAGATATATTGGTATTGTGGCATTACTATTATGGGCGCCAGCAATAACCTTTGGTTCGTTATGGGGTATTCCATTTTTACAAGCTAAATATGAATTAACACGTGTGGCAGCGACTAACTTAATGATCTTTTTATGGATAGGCACTGCAGTTGGTGCGCCGGCGATTGGTTGGATCTCTAATCGCATGTCGAGACGTCAAATTCCCATTATTATTTATGCCATTATAGGTTTATCAGCTAGTGGCGCAATTGTTTATATGCCAGATATGACAGGGCCTTTTATCGCGATTTGGCTATTTTTATTAGGCTTTGCTGCAGGCGGCACTTGCATTACGTTTGGTTTATTAAAAGATAATGTGCCAAGACAATTAGTGGGCACTGCGATGGGTTTTAATAATATGATGGTGGTGATAGGTGGACCTGTTTGCCAATTGATTGTGGGGGTGGTGTTAACATTCAGTAGCAATTCTCATATTGGTATTGTTCACTATGATGTGGGGACTTTCCAATTAGCATTAATGAGTTTGCCACTTTGTTTTGCCTTAGCATTAGTGATCACGATGATATATATCAAACCGACGCATTGCATGCCGGTCTATCTTATTGATGAAAAAATTGCTTTGCAAAAAGAAAAGAAAGCAGCTTAGTATTTATTCTTCTTGTAAGCTAAAAGTTTTTTACGCTTGATTCGTAAATCCCCACTATTTAGTGGGGTTCTTTATTCAGTAATAGTAGGTGTCCCTAGAAATGTCCCCTTACATTCTGGCGTACTCCAAACAGTATAGGTAACACCCGTCGCTGAAAGTGTTTGCTCATAAAGTTTCATCGGAGTAGACCATGTTTTATCATTTTTATCTTTACCACTAACAATGGCATTAACGATATTAAAATATAAATGATCTTTAACAATCGTATTGTAAGATAAATATTTTATATTTACGCCGTTTAAGGATTGTATCCCTTTTTTACTGGTAATTTGTTTAATCGTGGTAACGATAACGCTGGGAGTATGCGTTAAACAATATTGTAGGCTAATGTTTTTATTGAGCGGGGTAATATTTGAAAATACCGCAGTCCAAATGACTTTATGTGATGGCGTATTTGCAAATGAGGCGAGTGATGAACTCATGCTTATTCCCAAGATCAATAAAGTTTGTTTGAATGCTTTCATAAAAATTCACCTTGTAAAATAATGGTCTCAGTGTTTGGTTTTATTTTGCTAACTTTAATTTGTTTAAGTTTTTTTGTTTTGTGATAGTTATACCATATTAACATAGGTGCAGGGCTAATTAATATAATGATCCCTAGCGTGAACAAGCTTATATAATGCAGGGGCGTTCCCACATTGAGATTTGCCGGTGGAAAAAAGCCGACAATGAAAGCGATAAATGAACCAATAAATCCACCGCTACATATTATTAATGCTGTTATTTTTCCACCGGGGATGATGATGAATTTTTCAAACGACAGCGTTAATTTTATGGCAACGACAAACATAAACAGATACATGATGATATAAAGTTCAGTACTCAAATCCAGTAATAACCAATAAGATCCATTGATAGAAGGCATTAAAAAAAAGCCTAAGGAAATAATTGTGACTACCATTCCTTGCAAGATTAATATCATCACGGGTGTTTGATGCTGATTTTCTCTGGCTAGTATTTTCGGCAGGTAATTATCTTTTGCGGCTTGGGCTAAACCATTCGCGGGCGAAATTAGCCAATTTACCATGGTGCCGAGGCTGCCAAATAAAAGCATCAAGCCAAGTAAATATTCTAATTGTTTTAAATGTAGCCCGGTAAATAATTCATTAAACGCTTGGATTGTGCCTGAAACCAACACAATATTTTGATGCGGGATAACAAGTGCGACACCTAATGATCCAAGCCCCATGGTCAACACAATAATGATAATAGAAATAATTAACGCTTTAGAAAATATCGTTTGTGGGTTTTTTATTTTGCCAACATGAACGGTTGCTAATTCCATGCCTAAAAATGCCGTCATAATTGCAGTGAGTGAAGTCCAAGTTGTTGTTGACGAAAGCTTAGGAAATATTGCGTTGGCATTGAGATCGAGCGCGAGAGGTTTACCTAGGAAAACCCAAATGAGACAAAGCATAATAATTAAAACCATTGGCAAAATCATGCCAATAGTTGTCGCTATAGCCGAGATATTCGTCGAATGTTTAATCCCTTTAAAATTTAAGAGAGTCATTATCCAAAAGATCAATTGACTTGTTCCAACTAAAAACATCGGGTGGTGGACCAGTTTAGGATTAATTAAATAAGCCGCAGTGCCCACTAAGGTAGTTAAACAAGTGGGAAACCAAACCATGGTGTTAATCCACTGTAACCATATAACTAATCCCGCAACATGACTGCCAAATGCTTTTTTAGTCCAAAAATATATTCCACCATCTGTTTTAAATTGCGCACATAATTCAGCAGAGATAATACCCACTGGAAATAAGAAAAAAAAACACGCTATCACAAAGAAAAAAACTAATTGTTGGCCAAAAATCGCAATTGACGGGAGGTTTCCCACACCGTCAACTGCACCTGTCATTAACATTACTAATGCAAATGTTTTAATATTGGATTGTTGTTTCATTATTTTCTTCTTCTTTTAATCACTACAAGCAACATGCATGCAAAACGCATGACCATGGACTGCCATGCTAATTCCATGTTTACCATCCGATTCACAGCAGGGGTTATGAAAGGCAATCGTTGGTTGATTTTCAATTTGATTGAGTTTTTGTTGTAGTATTAATTTTGCCTCTGGCAACGTGAGTGTTGGATCGACCTTGACTAAATGTGTCGCGGCTTCATTAATGGCTTGCTTAATTTGTATGGGAGATGTCTTTGGCAAAGCTAGACATGTTGTTAAACCTAAACCACTTAATAAAGATGTGATGATTAACTTTTTAAACATTTTCATGATGATATCCTCGTTTTGTTGAATTGAAGTTGGAGTATATCGACTAAAGTGTATGTGTTATAATGAATCATTTTTATTAAGTGATGAAAATAAATGAGTTTACTGAGTCCGCAATTAGAAGCATTTATTGCCATAGTTAAACATAAAACAGTGCATGGCGCTGCTGAAAATATTTGTTTAACACAAACCGCTGTGACTCAACGTATTCGCGCACTTGAAAGAATGCTGAAAACAACGCTCTTTGTTCGAACTCGGCGAGGGATGAATTTAACCCATGAAGGCAAAGCTTTATATCGGTATTGTATCGCTGCAAAAGAATTAGAAGGTGAAACACTTGCAAACATTCATGGTTATGATGCGATGACTAATATTGAATTAACCATAGGGGCATCAACTAGTATCATGCGCTCAAGAGTATTGCCAAGTTGTATCCCAATTTTAAAACAATTCGCGCATCTTTATCTTCATTTTATTTCTGATGATTATGAAGATAAACATCAGAAATTACGCTCGGGTACTTATGATTTAGCCATTATAAAGGAAGAACAACTGAGTAAAGAAATGCGCCATAAAAAACTAGCCGAAGAACAATATGTGTTAGTGGGTAGTGCAAAATGGAAAGGCCGCCATTTAAATCAAATTTTAGAGCAAGAAAAAATTGTCGATTTTAATGAGCAAGATGAAGTGACGTTTAATTATTTAAAAAAATATCAATTATTCGAACGCGCTAATAAAAATCGTTATTATGCCAATCGCACTGATAATTTAGCCTATTTAATTGCGAGTGGTGTCGGTTATTCTACATTAGCGAAAGAGTTTGCGAAGCCTTATGTTGATAGCAAGGAAATCATTATTTTAAATAAAGGACAAGTATTAAATATTAATCCAGTATTAGCGTGGTTTGATAGGCCAGAACCACCAGCTTATTTTTCGGCAATTTTAAATGCAATTTCGTAAATGAATTCCCAAATAACAGATTGAACGCAGTGTGGTTAGATTTTAAAAACCGAGTGTATCCATTACCTGCTTTAATGAGGCATCACTTTCAGGACTTGGCGCATCACTATTTTTTATCATCAATATGGAATAAGTTAAGAGGCCTGATAATAAAGCGGTTTTTGTATTTATTCCTTCGCTCTTTGCTATGTAATAAAAGAGTCCAGAAATTAATGCAAATGAGGTCAGGGTTAAGTCAGCTAATTCTTGTCTAAGATTTAATATTTCGACGGGTTCACTAACAAAAAGATTCTTGATACTTGCCATCAAAAATTGAAAGATACGATCAATTGCTTTTGGATTAATAAAAATGTTCGTTGCCCATCCAGTTACACCACCAAATAAAACACCTAAAATACTCGATTTTAAGTTTTTAGCATTTTGTTCTGAGCGTTGTATATGATCAGTAATTAACTTGTTTGCTTCAATTTTTAATTGGCGTTCTTGTAATTGATCCATGTCAGTGGCGGGCGTATCAACTGGCCAAAGTGGATCTTCACCAAACTCATATTTTGCAATACCTTCTGTTGCTAGTTTTAGTATTTTTTGTTGTTCTTCAGAAAGTCTAGATGAAGGCATGGGTTTATCCTAATTATTTTTCTATTGAGAGGCATTATTATCATTTTATTAGAAATTATAATACCCTAGTAGATTAACAATTAAACTAACCATAATTTGGGATTTTTAAGTCAAATGAGTTTTAATTTCGAAATAAAATGTTTTACTTTCGTTCAATCGAATAAAATAAATCAGCACCATTACCGTTAGTATTTGTTTCAGCTTGAACAACCCAACGTCGACTTAATTGATAACGGGCACGGAAAGTATTAATAGGTTGTAATATTCCAATGCTATAGCTGATATAGAGTCTTGGCGTTAAATATTTTCCTAGTACGACAGAAGTATTACTGACTAAATCGTTGTCTTTATTAAATTCTGAATCTGATTCTAAACCGAGTTCGGAGAGTCCAAGAGAATCTTTAATTTGATTGGTGAGATTCCCGACGCTTGCACCGCTTAAATTTAATGCGGATACGGCAGACACTAAAGTTTGTTTGCCTGCTTTTGTCGCTTGATTGGCAGGACGTCCAATCAGTAAATAGGATAAGATATCAGCTTGACTTAATCCGGCTGGTTGCGAGAAAAAGGTAATGACTGGTTTTCTTAAAGTGTGTTGCACGTTGATGCCCAAAACTAAAGTGGGGGTTTGTGCCATAAAAACAGAAGAGCTACCAATACTCGTACCAATGTTAAAAGAGCCATTTTGCACCGTGGTGTGAATAGTTTTAGTTGCTTGTAAATCGAGGCCAGGATTGTTAATTGGTCCACCAGTAAATATTAAGCGACCATGTGAAAATTTTAAATCTTGACCATATGCCGTATACTTTCCACTCTCGGTATAAAGTGTTCCGACTGCTGTCGTTAAACTATTAGGTGAATCATTAATGATTAATTCGCCTTTTAGATGAGCATCAATTCCTTTATATTTTAGAAAAATTTTATCACCTAAGATGACTTTGATGTTACTAAATAAATCGAAATTACTCGATTTTGTGATGGGGCGTCCATTTCGAATTAATACAATATCATCTGCTTCAACAACATCAGAACCAAAATCGATGGGATGGATATTTGCTTCTGGTATCGTAATCGAACCGGTTAAATGGAAAACGTTGCCGTTATTTTTAAAATGTAAATCAGGCGAAGCCGTGATCTCTGCATCATCATTTTTGCTCAGTAGAAAGTTATTACCTGTGATTTGGATATCAGTGGATAAATTATTATTTTGCCATAAACCATTCCCTTGGATATTTAATAAGCCTTGACCAGAATGTAGTGTTGCATTAATTGTTAACGCACCCGTATTTAAAATATGAATGGTGGCGCTAATATCTTTTGGTTTTATTTCTAGTTGGGGAATCTCTGCGCTGGCATTACTGAGTTTAACTAATCCAGAAAGTTGTGGTTTAGCGATAGTGCCTAATAAACTTAAATTTACTTTTACTTGTCCAGTTGGCGATTCTAATTGTGGCATGAATAAGGGTAATAGTTTTAAATGATCCACGCTTAAATCAAATTTTCCTTCGATAGCTTGCGATGACTTTGGCAACCCTTCTCCGGTGTAATTTGGCAAGGTGAGATAGCCTTGTAACGTTTCGCCTGATTCAAATTTCATATTGGCATAAGTATTAAAGCCTTTATCATTTAATGTCGTGGTAATGTCACCTTGGCTAATAGGAATAGTTTGTTGGTTGTCGAAAGCAGGGTATTGAATAGTACCTTTGCTTAATATTATTTTTGCATTTGCAGAGAGTTTGCCTGTTTTTGAACTTGCAATTTCTACATTAGCATTTGCCGAGTTTGAAATAAGAAAGTGTTGTGGAATAAAATTTTGTAAATAGTCTAGGGGTATTTTTTCGGCTATAAGTTTCATCGTCCATGCCTTGCCACCTAACCAACTACCTTGTAAACAAGCTGTCGTGAGTTGATTGGTTAGACATATTGGATTGACAATTAATTGTTGTTGCAAATAAGTAACTGGACTGGGTTTTGTGAGTTTAAATGTTTGGCCATTATTATTATACGTAAGTTGCGTTATCTGACCTTGCCATTGTTGCTGATTAAATTGGCCATTAAGACTGAGATCGAGTTGTTGTGAATTGTCTATGACTTTAAGGTTGGCTTTTTGATTGGATAAGGTGCCTTCTGCGTTTAAATTAAGTGTGGCAATATTAGTATTATCTAAATAAATATTTTGTGCTGTAAGATTTAATTTCGAATTTTGTTTTCCTAAGAAGTCGACATAAATTTTTCCAAGTAGTGAGCCGAGATGAAATTGTTGATAAATTACATTTTCTGCTTTGATATTACCTTGTAAAATGGGATTAAGTAACTGCCCACTGATAGCACCCTGACTGTCAATTTCACCCTGACTATTTGGTAGGATCATGGCTAAATTAGGAATATGAAGAAACCATTTAATTTGCCAATAAAATTTATAATCACCATTAATCATAAGGTGAGCATTGTCTAATCGAATATCACTGTTTATGCTTTTTTCTACGCTGTTATTGTGAATAAATTTTAAATAACCCGAAAGCTGATGACGGCGGAAATAACCTGATAATTGTTTTAAATCGATTTGATAATATAACGAAGTCTTGCCAATTTCACCTGTTGAACTTAATTGAAAGTTTATTTTCCCAGGTAAATCTTGCTGTAGCACACCAGGATTTAAATGGGTTGCTGTGATGTTTGCCTCCCATGATAATTGAGGTGTTGTTGTTAGCTTTATATTTCCTTCAATTTTTCCTTGCAAAGTTGAAATAGAGAGTTGATTGAGTTGTAAATGACTAAATGTTCCTGCCAGTTCGCTACTTCCCTCAACACTAGAAAATTGTTTAACTTGCAAATCTGACCAACTAATCTCGCCATTAACTTTTTGGTTGAGTAAATCCCAGGGATTGATTAATAAATTTAAATTATTGGCTTTAATCGTTATTTTGTTTTTATAAGAAAAATGCGTAAATTGGATATTACTTGCTAGTGTGCCTTTTAACGAGTCATATTTTAATTGACCAGGTAAAAATGGTTTAGCGATAAATAGAGCTAGTCTTAAGCCAGTATTGGTATAAAAAACAAATACCAAACTTAGTATAATGAAAATGATTAACCATAATATTAAGTAAAACGTTTTCCTCATTATAAATCTGGCCCCATTGTAAATTGAATGCGCCACTTATGATCATTAATTGTTGGATCATGCAATGGTCTTGCAATGGATAATTCTATCGGACCCACAGGTGTTGCAAACATAACACCGATACCCGCCGCCCGTTTTAAATTATTAAATTTTTTAAACGTGTTTAACGCATTACCGACATCATAAAATGCGCCAAGATACCAGTTACCAAAAATATTTTGTTGAACTTCTGCACTGCCAACAATTTCTGCAGTGCCCGGACCTAAATCTTGAAAACCATAACCACGAATAGAATTAGCACCACCAGTAAAAAATCGCATTGATAAGGGTAATTTTGTAATATGATGTGTTCCAGTGTAACCTAAATTACCACGTAATAATAATCTTGTTTTAGTTGGGGCAAAAGTCATCACGCTTTTTCCACCAAACTGAACCTGGAAAAAACTAGTTGAAGATGCAATATGATTTGATCCCCCAAGAATTGAAAAGTTGAGTCTTAAACCATTATTTGAAAAAACAGGATCATCTGCATTAACATAGAGCACATTAAAAAAAGGATATAAAATATGGGTACGCTTATCAACAACGACTCTGTCGACACCATCATTATGATCGCGTTGAACCATAACGCCTAAAGTCGATTGCCAATGTTTTTTATTTGTGATGTAACTAAAGCCTACTTTTTTTACAATGCTGGTGAAATTCTGAGGTTTATTTGTCTCGACACCACCTGAAATGATAAATTGATCTGTCAATGGGTTGGCGCCGGGAATAATATATTGGGATAATAAATTAATGTTTTTAACTTTTTGAGCGGCTTGAACTATGGTTTTAAATTGTTGCCCTGTTGAAGTGACACGTCGAAAATTAATCCCTAACGTACCCCTAACTCCCGTATCCGTACCAAAACCGCCACCGATCAAATATTGTTGAGAAGGGTAGGGAATCAAATTTATTTGGACAGGTATGGAATATTGATTTTTTTTGATTTCTACTGGATTAACAAGAGCTGAAGCAAAATATCCACTATTAGTATAGTCTTGTTGTAAAAGTAATAATTTATTTGGTGAATAAGGGTCACCCGTTTTTATTTTTAAAAATCGCTGCAAAAAACGTGTGGCAAAAGGTGTTTTATTAAAACTAATTTTTCCATAATAAAACTGAGGTCCGGTTTCAAAGTGTAAAATAATAATTGCCGTATTACTATCGAGGTCGACTCGGACTTCTGAGGTGGTTAACGTTGCAGTTAAAAAACCATGATGGTTAGCAATAGTGAATAATCGATCTTTCGCATTTTCATATTGTTTACTTAAAAATATATCACCCACTTTTAAAGGAAAGTTTTGACGAAATTCTTTGAATGCAGGTACGTCAGATCCTGCTCCGGTAATTTCTAAATCAATAAATTTTATATGAACCGGATTGCCTTTGTTAATGATATATCTCGCTAACCAATGGCCTTGATTTTTTTTGATGAGTGAGCTTTTAATTTGAGGATTAAAATAGCCATAGGGTTGTAGAGCAAGTTGAATATTTTTTGGATTAGATTGATAAATTCTCTGAATAGCTTCTTTTGATAACATCCCATGATGGCTTGTTAATTCTGTATTAAGTCGAGCCTTTACATTTTGTAATAAGGGATCGGCAATTCCTTCGATTTGAAAATATAAATTTAAATCGTGCGAATAAGAAAGTAATACGCAAAAGAAAGACATTAAACAAATGACTATGACTTGCCTTAATCGACGAAAATGGCGATGTTGAAAAAACTGTCGCATGTTAGTTTATAAAATGATCAGGTTGATCTAAGGGTAACAAGATTAGCCTTAAAACACTAGCACAGTTATTCCGTTGTGACTGGCTTAGGTTTCAAATTGATAAGCGATTGTAAATCGGTGGAGCCTGAATCAAAAATGACTTGTTCAAAAGGACAATCACTGACTTTTCTGCCTAAACAGTTTGTCACGCCATTGATTTCATGTCCCCAAAGATGTCCGGTTGGCCGCTTTACATAAAAACTATTTTCTAATTGAATCGGAAAGGTAAGTTTATCTGCAGCATGATAAAAACAGATTATTTTTCCATAATCAACTCCAATCCAATGTGCGCCATTAAATTGATTCACTTCGACACCAAAAGAAGCGTAATAGGAATGCCAACCGCCTGCTGCTTGCCAAAAATGATCGACATTTACTAGTGTTTCTGGTGGTGGGCATGATGTTAAATGTCCTGCTAGTTTTATACTCGCATCATTTTGGACTGTGGACGTTTGCTGATTTGAGTTTGATGTTTGTTGCTCGGCAGCAAAGCTCATTGTCATCAAATTGAAGTTTAATAAAACAAGAGTAAAAATTAATAGCGTGCGTTTTGTCATTGAATCTGTTCTCGTTAATATAGAAAAAGTGCTTGTTTATTAAATTATACACCATAAAATGGCTGCTTCGATAATAATTGACTTTACAACAATAGGAGAGTGGAAGTGTATAAGGTGCTTATTACAGGTGCAGGCAAGATTGGTGCACTCATTGCATGTTTATTGTGTCATGCTGGTGATTATGATGTGACTTTGGCAGATTTAAAATTTACGGGATCAGATTTCAAACGATTGAAAGAACAGTATCCCCAATTACAAACTGTCGAATTAGATGTGACCAATCATCATCAAATGAGTGAGTATTTCAAACAACATCCCACAGATGCTATCTGTTCTTGTTTACCTTATTTTTGTAATGTTGATGTTGCTAAATTGGCTCGTGAATTTGATATTCATTATTTTGATTTAACAGAAGATGTTGAAGTAACTAATGCTGTTAAAAAAATTGCAGAAGGCGCGAAAAGTGCTTTCGTTCCACAATGTGGTTTGGCACCTGGATTTATCAGTATTGCAGCAAATTCAACAATGCAACATTTTGACGAAGTTGATATTGTTAAAATGCGCGTCGGCGCTTTACCTATAAATTCTAGCAATGTTTTACGTTATTCTTTAACCTGGTCAACAGATGGTTTAATCAATGAATATGGTAATCCATGCATTGGTATTAAAGAAGGTAAAGAAGTTGTTTTGCAACCGCTTGATGGTTTAGAAAGTATTATTTTAGATGGTGTGAAGTATGAAGCATTTAACACATCGGGTGGTTTAGGTAGTTTACCTGAGTTATACGCAGGTAAGGTGCGAACCATGACTTATAAAACTATTCGCTATCCTGGACACTGTGAAAAAATGCGTTTGTTGATGAATGATTTTAAATTAAATAATAAACGTGATGTTTTAAAAACAATTTTAGAAAATGCAGTTGCAAAAACTTATCAAGACGTCGTTATTGTTTATGTTTCTGTAACCGGTTTAAAAAAAGGGGAATTAATAGAAGAAAATTATGTAAATAAAGTTTATCCTCATCATATTTCTGGATTAGATTGGTCTGCAATTCAAGTGACAACAGCGGCTGGCATAACCGCTGTAATGGATCTCGTGTTAGCAAATCAAAAAAATTATAATGGTTTTGTTTATCAAGAACAATTTAGTTTAGACGCAGTATTAAATAATCGTTTTGGACAATATTATCGTGACGATGTTAAAACTGAATATTAAAGGAGAATGAATAATGGATTTTTTGCAGAAATTAAATATCAAAGAAATTAATTCAGGCGCAAGTTTTAGTCGTGAAAGTTGGTCTACGACAACTGACCACGGTGTGATTGACTCTTTCTGCCCAGCAACTGGCGAGTTAATTGCGAAAGTTCATGCTTCCTCTGCTGATGATTATGAAAAAATTGTGCAAGCATCTCAGCAAGCATTTTTGAAATGGCGTAAAGTACCCGCGCCTTTACGCGGGGAATTTATTCGCCAAATTGGTCATGCGTTACGTGATCATAAAGATATGTTAGGTTCACTTGTTGCTTATGAAATGGGTAAAAGCAAGCAAGAAGGGGATGGTGAAGTTCAAGAAATGATCGACATTGCGGATTTTGCAGTGGGTCAATCGCGCATGTTATATGGTAACACTATGCATTCTGAGCGTCCTGATCATCGCATGTATGAGCAATGGCATGCGTTAGGAACCGTTGGTGTGATTTCAGCATTTAATTTTCCTGTTGCTGTTTGGTCTTGGAATGCTTTTATCGCAGCAATTTGTGGTGATACTGTTATTTGGAAACCGTCACCCAAGACACCGCTTTGCGCGATAGCTGTGCAACATATTTGTAATACGGTTATGGCGAAAATGGGTCATGAAGGTGTGTTTAGTTTATTCATTTCCGACTCGCTTGATTTAATCAATCAATTTATTGATGACGACAGAATTCCATTAATGTCATTCACAGGTTCGACAAAGATTGGTCGGATTGTGGGAGAACGTGTTGCGAAAAGAATGGGACGTTCATTATTAGAATTAGGTGGAAATAATGCAATCATTGTTGATGAAACAGCGAATTTGAAATTAGCGATTCCCGCTATTGTGTTTGGTGCAGTCGGAACTGCAGGCCAACGTTGCACGACGACACGTCGACTTTTTATTCATGAAAAAATTTATGATGATGTGGTGTCAAAATTAGTTAATGCGTATAAGCAAGTCACAATTGGGGATCCATTAGACGTTAAAAATTTAATGGGACCATTAGTTGATAGCAGTGCGGTCCTGCAATTTAAGCAAGCTGTTACCGAAGCAAAAGATGCCGGTGGTGAAGTTTTATTTGGTGGAAATGTCATCGATAAACCGGGATATTTTGTTGAACCCACGATTGTTGTTGCTAACAATGAATGGGATATCGTGCAAACTGAAACTTTTGCACCAATTCTATATATCATGAAAGTGAAGAATTTAAGTGAAGGCATCGAGTTGCAAAATAATGTTAAGCAAGGTTTATCCTCAGCATTATTTACCACGAATATTCAACATGCAGAACAATTTCTTTCTGCAAGAGGAAGTGATTGTGGCATTGCCAATATTAATATTGGCACCTCAGGGGCAGAAATTGGTGGTGCATTTGGTGGTGAAAAAGACACCGGTGGTGGTCGTGAAGCGGGTTCCGATTCCTGGAAATTATACATGCGTCGTCAAACCAATACCATTAACTGGGGAACTGAATTACCGTTAGCTCAGGGAATTAAATTTGATCTTGGCTGATCCTGGTCGATACTTATTAAAATAAGTGTGACTAAGGGTTTAACCCATGATTAAGTATTTTATATGTATTTTTTTGTTTTTCATTGCGCCTTATGGCTTGGCTGATAAGGCGCATTATTGTGGGACTCATCATGGCTATATTCAAATTGGTGATACCATTGAGCAAGTTCGGCGGGTCTGTGGTCCGGCGAGTTCGATTGTTCACGAAGAGCGTGGACGTCCAACAACCCAACCTGTCAAACGATGGTATTACAACAATCGCAATTTACATGGTTTAATTGTTGAGTTTATTGATGGCAGAGTGTTTTCAATTGGGTCGAACACTTTAAACTATAATCATCATGAACTTTCCGCGAATCATTACGGACATTATTCACCTTATTTTTCTCATGATGCCCACTTATACCATCGCGATGCTCATGTTCAATCTTATTTTCATCATGGCGGCCAACCCAGTAGTGCGCAATGTGCTGCGAATGGTTTTATTCATGTGGGGGATTCAGTGAGACATGTCATTTCACAATGTGGTTATCCAAGTCGTGAAACGATAGTACGGCGACGAGTTTTAAATGGTTTACCCAAAGTCACTGTCATGAAATATAACAATGGTCATCATCTCCCTATGACTAAATTAACCTTTGAAGAAGGAAGGTTAATTCATATTGATAAAAGTGAATATGGCTTTGATGATTAATTATTTTTGTCTTAACTGAATGTAATCAACCCTGAAAATAATGTTAAATTGCTAACGTGTCCTTAGTATAGGATATATTTTTAGCTATAAAAGAAAATAAAAATAGAATTCAATAATTAAAATTTACGTAATTTAACGGAGCATGGAAAATATTAATAGGACTTTGCAAGCATTTTTGCTAAAATCTTGCCTTTGATGGATAAATGCTGCACAATGATGTGTAATTGTCAGTCTTATCCTAAATTATTTAATGGTTTAGGTTTATGATATTGGAGCATGTAAAGCAATGTTTAAGGTATTCAAAGTTGTAGCCATCACAACCTTATTTGGGTTGTCTTCTGCTTATGCTGTTAATGAGTCCAATGCGGATGTGACAACGAGTTCGACTATTCAAGTAAAAACGAGTGCTAAACTAATTGCCCCAGGAATGAGTGAAGCCGCTACTAATACTTTGCAAAGCTTAAACCAAAAAACAATCACAGATTTAGATACGGCAAGAGCATTGAGTATTCAAACACCGGTAAATCAGGTAAATAACATAAATGCGACACCTCAAAAAAGATTGCATGGCGTGCCCAAGTTACCCGATCAAACTCAGGGAATGCCTACTAATTTGGGTGAACAAGCGATTAAAGATTTTAATAAAGCATTAGGCCAATCCGCTAATAAAAATAAACCACAACAATCAGACGATTTAGATAATATCAATTCTGCAACCCTAGAATCAGTTGCACCAAACTGTGTTCATAAAAAAGGTATAGCATTACGTCGTTGTATTGATAACGCTTTGAAAGTCAGCAGTATTGATAACACTTCTCATAAAGATAATAAACAAAATCAATCTTCGGATAATTCACACGCAGATCATAATGGATGAAATCAATTATCTTATTAAAGCCCTAACGCTTGCTCAAAATGGAAAAGGTCGTTGCTCGCCAAACCCTGCTGTTGGTGCTATCGTTGTTAAAAATGACAAAATAATTGGTCAAGGTTATCATGAAAAATCAGGTAGCCCACATGCTGAGAGAGTTGCATTAACAAATTGTCAGGCAGATGATGCAATTTTATATACGACATTAGAACCCTGTTCGCATTGGGGTAAGACACCGCCTTGTACTAATTTTATAATCGATAAAAAAATTAAAAAAGTTTATTTTGCATCAAATGATAGTAATCAACATGTCTCTGGGCAGGGAGCCGAGGTGTTGCGTCGAGCTGGAATTGATTGTATCAAAGTGGATATTCCTGTGATTGCTGATTTTTATAAAAGTTACCATTATTGGCAATGGAATCAATTACCTTATATCACTTTAAAAATTGCAATGAGTCAAGATAATAAAATTGCACTCAAAGATCGAACACCAGTGAAATTAACATCAGATGAATTAAATCAATTTACTCATCAACAAAGATTGTATAGTGATGGAATATTAACAACCGTTACAACCATCATAGCAGATGATCCGCAATTAAATGCGCGATTTAATGAAGATATAGTCGCAAAGCCAATTTATATTTTAGATAGTCATGCGAGACTACCACTTAGCGCTCGAATTTTTAAAACTGGGAAAAAAATACATTTATTTCATCGACAAGATGCTTCGTCTGAAAAAATAAATTTATTAAAACAACTGAACGTAAACTGTTATCCAATATCACATGATGAATCGGGTTTAAAATTACAACCTATATTTACACTAATTGGACAGCATGGTGTTCATGATTTGTGGGTAGAAGCAGGCGCAACCTTAGCCCATCAATTAATTTCAAAGCAATGGCTCAATAAACTTTATCTTTATCAGTCACCGCATATTATCGGCGAAAATGGATTACCCGTATTTGAAAAAATTAATATTTACGCAAATGCAAAATCTTCTGCGTGGCATGATGCAGGTGTTGATAGTTATTGTGAGGTAATCTATTAAATGTATACGGGTATAGTTGATCATTGTGGTGAAGTTTTATCAATAGATGAAATTGGTGGCGGTAAAAAATTAATTGTTCAAACGTTATTTGAATCTTTGGAATTAGGTGAAAGTATTGCATTGAATGGTGTTTGTGTAACAGTCACTCAGTTTGATGAAAAATCATTTTCAATTGATATCTCGCCTGAAACATTAGCGTTAACTAATTTAGCAAGTTTAGCTGTAGGTGATAATGTTAACCTTGAGCGTTCACTTTGTTTGCAAGATAGATTAGGTGGTCATATTGTTTATGGGCATGTCGATGAAGTAGCCACTATTGTTGAACAAAACCCTAAAGGGGATTATTACGAATTTATTTTTCAAGGTATTCGCCAATCTCACTTATTACTTAAAAAAGGTTGTGTCGCAGTTAATGGGATTAGTTTAACGGTGAATGAAGTAAATAAAGATAATTTCAAATGTATGCTTATTCCACACACACTTGAAAGAACTAATCTAAAAAATAGTTCGGTTGTTAATATCGAATATGATTGGATGGTTAAAGTTATGATCAATAATATCCAACAACGCGAGCAGCTCATTAAAGCTGAAGGAGTTTAATATGTCTTGCTTTACCCCGATTGAAGATGCCATTGCTGATTTGAAAGCAGGTAAAATGATTATTCTTGTTGATGACGAAGATCGTGAGAATGAGGGTGATCTTGTTATTGCGGGTGAATTTGCAACACCTGAAAATATCAATTTTATGATTAAGCATGCTCGTGGCTTAGTCTGTTTAACAATGACAGGTGACAGTTTAGATCGTTTAAACATTCCGTTAATGGTGCCAGAAAGTAAAAATCGTTGGCAAACGGCTTTTACTTATTCAATTGAAGCTGCAAGTGGTGTAACAACAGGTATTTCAGCTGCTGATCGCGCGCATACTATTCAAGTAGCAATTGATGAGAATTCAACACCCGATGATATTGTCATGCCTGGGCATATTTTTCCATTGCGCGCCAGAGATGGTGGCGTATTAGTTCGAGCAGGCCATAGTGAAGGCGGCGTAGATTTAGCAAAGTTAGCAGGCTTAAAACCTGCTGCTGTTGTTTGTGAAATTCTCAATGATGACGGCACGATGGCACGTTTAGATGATTTAGTTAAATTTGCAAAACAACATCAATTAAAAATTGCAGCGATAAATGATTTAATTTCTTATCGTCAACAAAATGAATGTTTAGTAAATGAAATTGCGCATTCCAAATTACCGTTAGAACCCTTCGGTGATTTTGAAGTAAAAGTTTATGAAAGTTTAACCGATAATCTTCAACATATCGCTTTAATTAAAGGTGATATAAAAAAAGATCAACCTTGTTTAGTTAGAGTTCATTCTGAGTGTTTAAGTGGTGATGTTTTTGGATCGAAACGTTGTGATTGTGGTGATCAATTACATCGCGCTTTAGAACAAATTGGTCGTGATGGTGGTATTTTATTATATATGCGACAAGAAGGTAGAGGCATTGGGTTTGTAAATAAAATCCGTGCTTATGCGTTACAAGATCAGGGATTTGATACTGTCGAAGCCAATCATCGATTAGGCTTTCCTGCAGATTCTCGTGATTATGGAATAGGTTCGCAAATTTTACGACAACTAGGCGTTGCTAAAATGCGCTTAATGACAAATAATCCACGTAAGATTTATGGTATAGGCGGTTATGGTATTGATATCGTTGATAGAGTTCCCATAGAAATGACACCAAGAAAAGAAAATATGGCTTATTTAAAAACGAAGCGCGATAAATTAGGTCATATATTCACGTCTAATTTTGAAAATATAGATGAGGAAAAATAATGAAAATTGCAATAGTAAAAAGTCGATTTAACGAAGATATAACAACAAGATTATTTGATGGCGCATTTGCTAGACTTCAAGAATTAGGTGTAGAAAAAAATAATATTACGTCAGTTGAAGTACCTGGTGCTATCGAAATTCCAATTACAGCACAATGTTTAGCAAAAACTAAAATTTATGATGCAATTATTGCAATTGGTGCTGTTATTCAAGGTGCTACTGATCATTATCAATACGTCTGTCAACAGGTGAGTGATGGTTGTCAACATGTTGCTTTAACCTATGATATTCCTGTTATATTTGCCGTACTAACAACACGTTCGCATTTGGATGCACTCGATCGTAGTGGTGGAAAAAAAGCACATTTAGGTCGAGAGGCTGCAGATATTGCCTTAGAAATGATAGATAAATTACAAACGATTTCTAATAAATAGTTTTAAACTAAAATACTATGACTTCTTACTAGTTACTTTTTCCTGCATATGGCACAATGAAGTAGGGTTTTTAAATGGATTTGCATAGTATTAATGTTCAACATCATCAAGCAATGGTTTCAACGATTTTTTTCAGAACCTGAAGCAGTTATTCTGCTTTTTTCTTTAATATTTCTTTTTCTAGTGATTATTTACATGGGTAATATGCTTGCACCCGCCTTTGTATCGTTAGTATTAGCATATTTATTACAATCAATTGTACGATTATTAGAACGATGTAAAATTCCACATTCATTGGCTGTCATTATTGTATTTTTAGTATTTATTTCATTGGTTTTATTATTATTGCTCGGGATTTTACCGTTATTATGGCGACAAGTTTCAAATTTTATTAATGAAATTCCTTCAATGTTGAATCGATTACAAGCAATGCTAATGCATCTTCCTAAAAAATATCCAGATTATATTACCGTCACTCAAGTCGAGCATGTTATTGCAGAATCAAAAACACAAATGGCCCATTTAGGCCAATTGATATTTTCCTATTCCCTTAATTCTATCCCTGGAATTATTCAAGTTGTTATTTATTTGGTATTAGTGCCATTATTAATTTATTTTTATTTAATGGATAAAAAGATTTTGATGAATTGGTTTAGACAATTTATGCCAAGAGATCGTCGTTTAATATTACAAGTTTGGCGTGAAGTGAATGAACAAATTAGCAATTATGTGAGTGGTAAGATTATGGAGACCATCATTATTGGCTTTATCACATATATTGCTTTTTTATTAATGCATTTACAATATGCTTTACTATTAGGTGCCCTGGTCGGAATATCTGTTATTATTCCTTATATTGGTGCAATTTTAGTGACAGTTCCAGTTGTTATTATTGCCCTCATACAATGGGGATGGACTTCACAATTTTTTTATTTAATTTTAGTTTATGCCATTATTGTTACGATCGATGCCAATATATTAGTACCCGTTTTATTTTCAGAGGTAATGAATTTACATCCGGTTGCCATCATAATTGCAATACTTGTTTTTGGGGGAATATGGGGTTTTTGGGGTATTTTCTTCGCTATTCCGTTAGCGACTGTTGTCAAAGCGGTGATCACTGCTTGGCCTAAGGGACAACACGACGTTAAAATTTCAAATGAGGAAGCACATAATTGATTGAGTGCAGTGACTTTTCTGCAATAAATTCTGATGAATTAGAGTCTGATTGTTGGCGGAGTCTAGTTAAACATGCGCCCGATTTTATAATGATTACAGATCTTGATTGTAAATTTAAATACATTAATAAATTATTAACAGGATTATCCCATGAGGATGTTATTAATAATAGTATTTATTCCTTTATCAATTTAGATTTTCATGATGAAGTTAAAAAGCAAATTCAACATACAATACAGAATAACTGTGTTTCAACTTTTGAGTTTATGGGTACAGGTCCTAACAATTCGCTAACATGGTATTCCACACGTGTAAATGTACTGAAAAAACAGAATAAAAATGTTGGTTTACTTTTCATTGCAAATGATATTTCTGACCGTATGAAAACAAATGATTTATTAGTTAAAAATGAAAAACGTTATCGCACACTGATCGACACTATTCCTCATGGTATTGTAGAGTATGATTTATCGGGAAGAATTAATTACTGTAATGTTTCTTATGCTAATTTGTTTGAATACTCAGTTTCAGAGTTAATGAACGAGTCAATTTGGCATCATGCTGTAGATGAAGAACAAAAATTTCATTTACAACAAAAATTAATCACAATTATCAAAAAATTACCTAAACCCATACCTTATTTCAACAAAGGTTTGACTCGTTCAAATAAAATTTTAAAACTACAAAATGATTGGAATTATGTTTATGATAATCTAGGTAATTTAAGTGGGTTTATAAGTATTATTACCGATATTTCATTAAGAGAGCAAATAATTTTTGAGCGTGATCAATTATTTAATCTTTCAATTGATATATTATGTGTCGCAAATTTTGCGGGTGTTTTTAAACGAGTAAATCCCGCTATGTCAAGTTTATTGGGGTATAGTGAAAGTGAATTGGTAAGCAAACCCTTTATTCAGTTTATTCACCCAGATGACATTGATAATACTTTAAAAGAATTATCCGAATTAAAAAATGGCAATATTACCTATTATTTCGAAAACAGATATATTAAAAAAAATGGCGATATATGTTGGCTTGCTTGGTCAGCCTATCCTGATCGGGAAAATGATATTATTTATGCAGTAGCGAGAGACACGACATATTTAAAACAGGAAAAAAATAGACTTGAAACGTTGGTCGCTTCAAGAACGAGTCAATTAAGCCAAACCAACAAAGAGTTAAAAAATGAAATCGAGATGCGACATAAAGCCGAAGAAGAATTACATCAACATTTATCTGAAATGGCTTATTATTCGCGTGTAAATGTTGCTGGCGAGTTAATGACAAGTTTGGCACATGAATTAAATCAACCTTTAACTTCCATCGTACATTATTCTGGTGGGTGTCTAGAAAAAATAAAAAATATAAATTTAACAGAAGAAATTGCAGAAGTACTAAATAAAATTGTAGCGCAAGCAGAACGAGCGGGTTCTATCATTAATAGTTTAAAACCCTTATTACAAAAAGGGGAATTAACAAAAGATTCTATTAATATTCATGAAGTGATAAATACGGCTATTAATTTTTGTAATTTTCATCTTAAAAAGGGGAATATTCAAATTGAAATTGATTTGCAGTCACCATTGAACCAAGTAAAAGCTGATAAAATACAACTTGAACAAGTAATTTTGAATATAATTTATAATGCAGTCGAAGCAATGATGGAAGTAACAGAAAGAATTCTGAATATTTCAACGTTGACTATTGCAGAGAATAATATCGAGATTATAATATCAAATACTGGTCCTGTAATAGATGAAAAACTTTTAACTATAATTTTTGAACCATTTTTTACAACGAAAGCAACAGGAATGGGTATGGGTTTATCTATATCAAAACGGATCATTGAGGCACATGGTGGTCAGATTAAAGTTAAAAATTTATCCAACAATAGTGGTATGCAATTTATTATTTCACTGCCTTTACAATAGAGGGAAAAATGAACAAGGAAATAGCGACAATTTTTGTAGTTGATGATGATGACGCAGTGACTCAAGCAATGAGTTGGTTAATTGAATCAGTGGGATATTCCGTAAAAATCTTCAACAATGCTCAAGCATTTTTAGATAACTACCGAAATGAATCAGGGTGCTTGATTTTGGATGTTCGCATGCCTGAAGTTTCAGGTTTAGAGCTACAAGATATATTATTATCTCGAGGTATAAATATCCCTGTAATTTTTGTAACAGCCCATGGTGATGTGCCTATGGCAGTTAGAGCGATGAAAAAGCAAGCTGTCGATTTTTTAACAAAGCCTGTGAATAACCAAATGCTATTAGAGTCAATTAATAGAGCGATTCGTATCGATACCAAAAATCGTGAAGCTTTAGCAAAAAAAGAAGTATATCAATCTTTGGAACATCAACTGACGCCCAGAGAGCATGAAGTCATGTTGTTAATGATTGAAGGAAATTCAACAAAAGCAATCGCAAGTCAATTAGGGATAAGCCCGAATACTGCTGAATTACATCGCGCTAAAGTTATGAAGAAAATGCAAGTTAAAACTTTAGCGGAGTTAGTAAGCATGGCGTATAGTGCGTTACAAACTGAACAAGATAAATATGTTTGAAAAATATTAAACTTTACTCAAGAATATTTTTACTAAATCATTACTCAGGTTCATTGATTTTTGTTTATAGGTGCCTTTTAGTCCACCGTTAATATAGATAATATTGCCTTTGCAATAGCCTGTTAACTGTTTAATAGGTTTATTATCAGAGTGGTAATTACCGGAAAAAGCACCACGTTTATCAACTTTGATATATGCTTTTACCTTCCCAGTATAATTAAAGACAGTATGATAATAGCCTGTCCATTTACCTGAGCTAAGTTGACAATTTGCATGAGCTAGCCCAAAACAAAATAAAATAGAAATAGTTAATATAACTTTTTTAAACACAAGCAAGCCTTAATCTGTATATTATGCATGTAAATTATACTGGTTCCTGAAGGAATTGCTAGCACTTGGAGCAAATTTAATTGTAAGTTATTGTAGTTATATAAATAGAGTTAATTTCTTACATTCTGCTGTGTAATGTATTGAAATCAAACTAAACATCGCTGGCCAACAATCAATTACTTAAAGAGTAAAATAAATCAAAGAATGTGAAAAAGTCAAATAAAAATAACCGATTATTTTAGTTGCAAGATTTAATGTATGCACTATATTTAATACTAAAGAGTTTCTCTACAAACAGGTTTTTAAAGGGTTAAAAATAAATTAAGTGATTGGACAACTGCCTGATTTCATATCTTCATAGATATGGCGGCTAGTTCAAAAAAAAGGTAACGTGATAATAAAAACCGAAGCATCAATCCTGGTGCTTTGGTTTTAATTTATTTAACGTTTTTACTGCATCTAAGACTTCAGAAATATGTTCTTTGACTTTAACTTTGCGCCATTCTTGATGTAAAAAACCTTTATCATTAAATAAAAAAGTTGACCGTTCTATGCATTGAACTTGTTTTGCATAGCGGGTGTTCAGGGGGCGGGCGGCAAGTAGGTG
>CAYGUK010000053.1:0-25831 GCA_964352985.1 uncultured Legionellales bacterium | reverse complement strand
GGTGATTTTTGCAGAAGGTTCTCTATATGTTCTTCTTATTTTGATTTTTATGCAAAAAAGTCGTAAATTTACTGAGTTTACTGTATTAAATCGATGTATTAAACGGGTAAATTCGTATGTCAAATCTATAAATTTATGGTAAAATTACAGTTATAAGTGTATTTTTTCGCAGTACATGCTCTGTGAATTAATATTGATTTTTGCATAAGGATATCACCTTAAAGCCCATCGGATGAGCATTTCAACAGATTTTTGTTGGATATTGATTCATACTAATAATATAAGCTAATTGCTTTGAGGAGATTTTATGGCTTCAACTGAGGTACTACCACCGAGGCTTCCCCCTAGTCCGCCAAAAAAAGTGGCTCCATCGGAGCGTCAATTTGATTCTAGTGCTCATCTGAACACGTTGTGTGATTTAATATTTGAATCTGGTTGGGATAAATGTATATCTACCTGTGATCAAGCCGCTTTTGAAGCAATAGATAAAAAAGCAAAAGATGGCCAAGATAATGTTATTTATTTAGATGCTGCTAAGCAACTTATTTTCGAACCCCCTAGTAAAGTTTATGCAGGTACAACAGTCATTAATATCGATCCAGCAGCACTAAAAGTTAAAGCAGTCTATAGAGAAAATCCCCAACAAGATTCAACGCAAGAGGATGCAAAAAAATATATTTTACAAATAGCTAGCTTTTTAGGAAATGGTGCTGCAAGAGATTGTGAACTAGAAGAAGACTATTCAGAAGTAGTCGAGAGAGCTAGTGCTGTTATGAAGGGGCGTGGTAGTACTTATCGACGTTCTCACGAAGCAACAGAAGGGGCTCTAAGAGATTTAACAAAAGCTGATCAATGCCTTAGCTCATTAGTTGATAGACGAGCAGATCAACGTTTACAAGGACCTGCTGAAGCAGTTGTTGATGTTTTAACGAGTAGCCTAAAAGCTAAAGCCCAGGGTGATCAACGACATGCGTTTGATGATGATTTACAAGCACTTGAAGCAGCTAAAGAAAGACTACGAACTCAAACTGCTGAAGCCGCAAAAAAAAGAAAAGACACATTCAAAAAGAGTATTGAAGAAGAACAGACAGAAGTTAAGAAAGAACGAGAAGTAGAAGAGCTTGATTTCTCAATACGTGTTCATAATGCTACTAGAGATTGGTATTGGCGTCGTGGTAAAAGACTTGCGTTAGATAAACTATGGGGGGAAAAATCTCAATCCACCGTTGAGGATGGCTTAGGTATAGCAGGTGCTGATCTAGATGATGATGACGATACTGCTGAATTTCAAGGGGATAAAGATAAAACAGAATATAATGTTCGTGTCAAAAATGAAGCTCAAGACAAAGTTACTACAATGCGTGTTGTTGAAGGTAAAACGGGTGTTCACAATGCTGATTGGGGTGACATTAAAAAAAATATAAAGCCAGGTAAAGAAGCACAAGCTATTTTTGAAGACCAAATGTTAAAAACTATGGCGATGATTGCTCGTAAAGCTTCACGTTACAGAAAAGCTAAAGGAAAACCTTGGCCTGTTAATCTAGCTGATATTACTTATAACGGCGAACCCATCAATCCAAAGAATTTTCCTCCTTTATATTTTGCTGCTATGTTAGCTGGATTAGAAGTGATGGGAGTCAATATTAGAGATAAAGAAGAATTTTTAAAAAAATATGAAGCATATAATAAAATAGAACACGAAGTCGGTAAGGGTAAAGATAAAAAAATGGAACCGATGCTTAAAGATAAAAAAGGCGATCCCCTTACTTTGGATGATTGTGTTAAAACAGAAAGAAAAAGATTTGAATGCCATAAAACAGCAGATGTTGATTCTATTGAAGTGATGAGGCGTAACTCTGATAAAGTACCGAGTGGTGATGAAAGGGTACAAGATTCTGATAAATTTGTTGATATGACAGATGCGGAAGAACAAGCGCGATTATTTAAAGAAGAAGCGAATGCTAGACAACAATACGATATTTTAGAAAATCCAAAACTTCATCAAGCCAGAAAGAAAGAATTAATCGGTAAATTAGATCTTAATCAACACTTTGCTATTTTAGAAAAATATTTAGGCAAAATTTATGAGAATCCACAATACAAAGCTAAATATGAGGCTGAAAAAGCTTTGGCCGAGGCTAATGATGAAACATTTGTACCACCTTCGGTATTTGTGAGAAAAGCCGATGATAGTGGATATGAATATCAAGATGAGTTAGATAAATTTTTAAATTACTTAAATTTATTACATGAACAAAATCCCGAATTATTCGGTCAAGTCTGCCGTCATATCGAAGCTTCGGGTGATAAAGAGAGTTTTAGATTTATCGTAGGTAATGTTTCGCCTGAAATGATGAGATCAATACTTAAAGGTTATGATCCTTACGCCGTCGACTTGAGCTTTCATCTGGCTTTTCTTTTGGAAAAGAATAGTCCAAATCGAGAAAAAAATATTGTAGAAATTGTAAAACATTTTTGGGGTACGGAGAAATTACGTGTTGCACTTCAACGCTTAGATTTATCTAAGTTAGCTCAAGTATTCTCCTATTGTATTAAACATGATTCTACTTTTGATGTTGAAAAACAATATCAATTTTTTAGAGACTACATTACTTCTCGTCCCAAACGAGGTACGTTAGCGCCACTTGTTGGGGTAGATTATGGTGATACGGTGACGAGAGGACGCGCGTTTTTAAATGATCCTCAATTAACATATGAACAAAAATGTGCTTTAGTAACCGAAATGTTTACGGGACATTTAGAAGCACCAACTGCTAGCGGAATGAATTTATTTGGTCGTAAAAGCAAACATAAAATAAAAATATCATCAATTAGATTATGTCGAATGCTAGAATGTCCTGATCCTGAAGCATATGCAACATTATCTGACGATGAAAAAAGAAAAGTTCATCAGAATCTAGCATTATTATTAGCAGAAGTGACCGAAAGAAGAGCGCAGATTGCCCTTGAAAATGAAATTAAGCGACTAGCGGAGCATAAACCTGCACCACTTCTTGCAATGACAGCTGCAGAAGAAAAAACTTTTAAGGATAATAAAATAGAAGAATATAAAAAGAAAATGGATGAAAACTTCATCAAAAAGTTATTTACGGGAAGGTATGGAAAATCTAGCACACAATATCGTAGTAAAGAACTTTCGCAAACTGAGGTAAGAAAGTTCTATGGTCACGCACTTAACTCTATACAACTTGCTAAAGCTACAACAGATCCTGACAGTCAGGAAAAATCATTAGCGCAAATTCAGGCTGCCTTAATTTGGGCGCAAGATGAAACGATGCCAAATCTTTTAGCCTTATATAATCTAACAAATGCTGCTCCACTAACGGAAGCTCAGTTATCAGCTAATCCAATATCCACAGCAGATACTAAAGTAAGAGCACAGAATATATTAGCCTCTTTAAAAACATTGTCATCAGATCAGTTATTTTCAATATTTAGTCAAACACATACCCAAGATTTTGCTGGTAATCAAACTCAATTAACGCAGGATCAACTACAGAAACTTCATAAGAATTTACTTGAAAGATTAACTGATCAGCAAATTCTAGATTGTTTAATCGAGGCTTATAAGAAGAAACATCCTGAACCTGCTGCACCTCCAGCTGCACCCCCTGCGCCTGATCCTACCAAATTTAATTTAATGTCAGAATTACTAGCCAGAATGCCAATAGAAAGACGCAAAAGAATTATGGCTATGTTAAAAGATCAAAAAATTTATCAAGAATATTATCAATCTCAAGTATTTGCTGCGTCAGCTGGTATGAAAGGAAGACTTGATGTTGTAGTTGTTGAATCACATAAGTTACTATATAACAATAATCCTCCAGTAAATCCCCGAACTGATATTGATGGTGCTTTACATGCAACTCAAGCTATAATCACAGCTGGAAACGGTGGTAATGGTGCAAATGCTTCGCTTGCTGGCCCTGGTGGTTTATTAGAGCAAGTAGTGGCTGCATTACCACCATTACCACCAAATCCTCTTCCAGATACTCACCTTTTAAAACGATTAGCAGCACTACAAGCTCAAATTCAAAAAATGCTTGACACATTTTTAACTGATGGGCTTATCCCTGATGGTCTTAACAAAGATAATGCTTTAGCAGAGATTCGTCGACTACAACTTGAGATTAATCAGCATATAGCGGCTATTGATATTAGTCAAACTGGAGAATTACAAAATGCCAGTGCTGCTATGACAGTTCAACAGCTACATGATAGTGTGAAAACAATTAAGACTAAAGCTGAAAAAATTCATCATATCGTATCGGGGACCTTACGACCTGAATTTGTTTTAGCGAAGTTTACAGTGTCTACTGATTATAGAAAAGTTAAACTAGAAGCAACAAGATATTATACTAACCAAACGATTTCTAATTGTGGTAATTATAATACTCTACAACCTCGAATTGCGGGATTATTGTTGCAAATTGATAAACAAATAGAGATGCTTGATCGCTTAATAGCCATGATTTCTATGCCAGAATTTTTAGCTGACAAGCATCTTGATTTAGCTGATGCAGAAGCTTTAGCAAAAAGATTACATGAAATTCGTAATGAAATCCTTATCCAAAGAGTACGGATTTTTGATAGAAGAGATAGAGATGATACTAGAGTACCTGCTCGGCCTGCTGAAAATAAGACTACTTATCGAACAACAATAGAGCAAGCCGCGCTGATAATCGAACAGCAATTTCATGCTGTCGAACAACTTCTAACCCTAAATCTTCCCGATTATCAACACGCAGTTCCATATCAGCCACATAGACAACAAGATGTTAATATTTTGCTAACGAGATTAGTGACCCGTTTAAAAAGTGATATTGAAAATCATTATTCTGCTGCTGGTGCTTTTGCGAATTTAGCAATAGGCTCAATTCAACAACATGAGTATGGTGCAGTTGCTCTGTATGCTGCAAGAGCAGGTACCGGTGGCACTACTATTCAAACACAAATGGCGGAGTTAATCCAAGGTGCGTATGCGGCTTATGCTTGTTTATTAACACAATGTGATAATAAATTAGACCATCCTGACGTTGTTGAAATGCAAACTCTTATTAGTAAACTAGAAACTGATAGAACGTATATTTTGTCCCAGATAGTAGATGGGGAAAATACACCACTGAACCAAGTAGCTAATTTGGCTAGTATAAAGACTAGATTTGGTGATCATGCAAATCCACCTCCTGATTCTGTTTTGGGTAGATTTAGTGCTATCCAAAGAATTTTTCAACGTAATTTATATTCGCAATATATTGATGAATTACAAAAAGGAATATATGAAGAACAAGGTGAAAAACGATATCAGGGCATATTTGAATTTTGTCAAAAATATTCAAAACATGGTGATGGTGGTGTTGTAGATTCGCAATATGATTTTCCTGCATATAATAGAAATAACTATGACTCAACAAGAGGGCGCTCGCCTTTTTATAATTCAAAAGGCAATTTAGCTTTACCTGCTAATGAAATTGCTCAATGTTTTGCTTACTTCCATAAGCACGGACATAATGCTGAAATTGAATCAAGTGACGTTGAGCGTAAAAAATATCGAGATCGTCTTCAAGAGTTAATTGCAGATATGAAAGAAGATGATTTAATTGCAGTATTAGCTGAAATACGGGATCCTGAATTACTGCATTATGTTTATGACACTTATCGTGCTCAATTCGATCTTTTAACGCCAACAACAGATGCTGAAGTTGTAAACTCAGCTAAAAGAGAAGCTGAGATTTTAAATAAACTAATCGCTATAGGCAGGGAGCGAGCTAAGGATAACGCGTATCTATTATTTGAAACAATGAAAAAACGTCCTCAGGTTGATACTAAAACTGGTGAGCACATGCAACTTGAAGTTTTGGCTGAGATTAGAAATAAAAACTATTCTGCTGCTTGTTATCCTGTTTTATTTGCAGCAATGCCAAAGGCTCAACAGATAGCTACGATTAAGAGCCTAATTAATAAAAATCAGGACCCGAAATATAAAGACACTCATTCTTGCCATCACACAGGTAAAAATGGTCAATATAAATTTTTAGGTTGGGTATTCAAATGGAAGTTGGGAGGTTCTGAACAAACTGATCTGTTTGATCAGAGGTTTGCTATGATGATGGATTTATTAACAACAAAACACACTACTAAAGAAACAATTCAAGTTGTCATGGAAGCATTACCAAAAGTTGACCATCGTATTAGTCCTGATATGGATGCTGGTACTTCTCAACCAGGGGGACACCAACGCACATCATTACAGTGGAAAACTGTTGATACTCTATTAAGCCAGGGAGCTGAATCTGTTAAAGATGCTGCAGTTGATTGTGCTCAGTATGTTGATAACTCAACAGAAATTGAACGGATTGTTTATGAGCATCACAGACACTTATCTGATGATCAATTAGCACGATTGTTAATTGGCGCCACAAAAATTGAATCAGAATTACATAAATCAAAAATAGGGAATGAAGATGATCGATTAAGCCGAATTATGACAGTTATTCGAAATGACGTATCTCAAGAAAAAATTAATCGGATCTTTGCAAAACTAATGGAAAAAGACGAGTCACAATTAGCTATAAAATTATTGTTTAATATGACTGCTGTTAGAGAAGTGAAATATATGGGTAAAGTTTTGGCGGCAAAAGACCAACCACTATTTTCACCAGAAGCAATTGGTGGTGTGATAAGTTCTTTAGTCGAAAAAGGACAGATTGATGATGCTAAATTACTCCATAGTACGGCAGTAAAGATGAGTGTTTCTATGCCATTAATTGAGAAAGATTTTTCAGCTGAACAAAAAAGTAAACTAGGTATCTCAGATAGTAGTCCGGGTCAATCTAGTGTAGCTTCCCCACCTGCAAAAAAAACATAGATTAATTGAATTTAATTTGTAAATACAGTTAACTATGTAGTGAAGTAAAATCGCAGGTGATATTTATTGTTTCAGGCTGAGTGTGTGGATTTTGACTTCGATCAAATTTGGTTTTTTCATTTTCTACTAACTTCAAATAAGTTTGACTTTCTTTAAAACAAAACTTATCTAACACACTCCAATCAATATCTAATCCCAACGCTTCAGCATGAGCTGTAGCGAGCATGATGAGATTTTTCTTTTCGCCAGTGATTTGAATTAATTTCCAACCATTGGCTTTGGCTTGATCAATCATTTGTCTCACGGTATCTTCTTCATTTTCTTTGGTATATGAACTTAGTTTTTCTTCGCCACGTCGTTTTCTTAACCAAGACCACGTGTCACATTGTGAATAAAAGCGTAACCCTTTGTTAGACATTAATATGGGTAATTGTTTTTCGCTCATTACAACTTGCCAATTATTGTTTAATAATTTGGGATCAATTAAGGGTCGATATTTTAAACCTCTTGGAAGAGGTTTAAAAAATTTTGTAATGGGACTTTTATTTTGGGATTTAAGTTGATTTATTTTATCTTGAATCAACTCTAATAACTGATTTAATTGATTTATTAATTGTGTAATTGATTGTTGTAATGACTGTGATCTGTTTCTTAATGCTAGAAGTTTTACAATAAATTCTTTGGGTAAATTTAGAGGCGGGGTTGACAAGTGTTTCTCTGATAAATTTGACCCTAATTGAATTAAATAAATGTCTAATTTATCTTTTAATGAAAGCAGTTTAACTAAATCGCCCTGAATTACATGATGCTTTTCAAGTAATAATCGTAACTGATCTTGATTTTGTTGCTGTGAAGTAAAATCTTTCGTTTTAGATGTCATGAAATTATTTAACAAACGATTTACGTCATTCCCATATTGAGATGAATTCAATTTTTTATATTGTGCGGTTATCGTATCTATTTTTTTAGTTATAAAGATTAATTCTTCAGGTGTCGCTAATTTTTCAACTGCTTGAAATACGTTTTTTTCTTGCTGAGTTTGTTCTGCCATGTTGAGTTGGTAAAGAAGATCATTTGATTTTGCTCGTAATTGCTGACAAGCTGTTTGAATTATTAAATATTGTTTTGCGCTAATAACATTAGGATAGTGTTGATGAAAATAATTCATCTCAGCTAATTTAAACTGATTAACAGATTGTAAAAACTCAATCATTTGTTGTTGTCGATTTAAACAATATTGACGAGATTCATTAAAAAAATCATCCGTGAGTGTCTCTTGATTTTGTAATGCTTGTTCAATTTGAGAAAAATCAGCAAGCGTGTTTTTAATCCATGTTTGAAAAGCTGCGTATTGCTCATGACTGAATAAATTTTGTTTATGTTGGTGCCACCAATTTTTTAAGGCATTCAGTTCGGCGAGTGTGGCTAATAATGTTTGTTGATGCAGGAGAAACTGTAATTTCAACTGATGAGCAATTTTATTTTGCTCATCAAGTTGATATAAAAATAATTTATCACATCCCTCACATTCAGCAATTATATTTTTGCAAACACCACATAATAAATGTAGTTGATATTGATTTAACTGTGTTAAGCAATAGGCAATCATGGTGAGCCGTTGATTTAAATCCGTTTGATATTGATTTAAGCGCTGCTCCAGTGATTGAAAATAGTCTAAGCGATTTTCATTATTGCGAATGGTTTGAAACGCAAAACTTAATTGACGGACTTGGTTAAATATCTGTTGATGATTTTGCTCCGCCAAATTGACTAAACGATTTAAATGAAAACCAATTTCACTTAAATTAGGTAAGGTGATATTGGAAGAGACTGATTCTTGATTAGTTATTTGTATTAATTTATCAGCTAATAAATTTATTGTATGTTCATCAAATGATATCTCATGTAATGTCTGGTTTATTGTTTGTAATCTATGGTGTCTTAATTCAGGCTTACCACTAAGCGAAATTTGAAAAAATTCAGTCAATAACTCAGTGCGAAGATGTTGCAAATAAAATCGCCAGTGATTTAATAATTCATTTATCTCAGCTTTTTTTTCACTACTTGATATTTGATTTAACCAGTCATGAATCGTAGACAATTCTATCTTAGGACGAACTGTCATTGGATTGGTAATAGCAATGGATTCTTCATATGCGCGTGCTGGAAGAAGTGGAATTGAAATCATGTTATTTGGTTTGACACAAAACCAATTATTTTTTAATTTTGATAAAAAATGTATTCCGGGTTGTAAGGTAAATAATTGCTGTTTGAGAAATGCCAATGTCTTTTTATCATGACTAGCTTTTTGTTTCGATAATTCATTTATTTCTCTTTGTAATAAGAGATAAGTGTCTTGCCATTCTTCAAAATGTAATTGTAAATCCTTGAGCGCATTGACTTTCAGTTGCCGGTTTTTTTCATTAAATGGTGCGCGTAATAAGGCAACAATATCATTAATAAAAGATTGAAATTGATAGATTTTTGGTGATACTGAAGGAAGCGCCGCAAAGATATCACGCCACTGACTTGTATCACGCGACATTTGTGACAACATCACTGACATCCTTGTCTTATTTAACGTTGTTTTGCGTGAATTCCCTAAGTTTTCATTTTGCGCTTTTAGTTGTTAAAGTAGCGCAAGAAAAAACTTAAGACTATGTAGGAAAATGTCTAAAGACTGCAAACCTCAACTAATTGAATGGGATGTAAAATTTTTAATTTTTTATTTTTGATTTTCAAAAGCTTAGAAATATGAAGCGCACAGCCTATATTGCTTGATAATAGATACTCAGCATCTTCAGGTAAATTTTCAAGTAGTTGGTTACCAACTTGGCTGGCTAATTTTGGAAATTCAACCATATAACTGCCTGCACTACCACAACAACCTTGATTCAGTATTTTTAAAATATTAAGTTCTGGAATTTTTTTTAGTAAAGCGATAGTAGCACTATGCGCATGTAAATGATTTCGTAACGTGCAGGGTAAATGCAAAATGATTTTATGAGGAAATGGTTTAAATTTTAAATTATCTAATTTAGATAAATATTCGATACTATCAATCATACGTGTAGAGAAATGGTTGAGTTGATATTCTTTTATAACACTCGTGCAACCTGTTACATCACAGAGGATAGGCATGTCTTTATTAAATTTTGTTGAATTTCTTTCGCACATTGTTTTTGCTTTATGACTCTGTCCATGATGATATTCTAAAGCGCCACAACAGTGTTGGTGTTTTGGTATTGTCACATTAATTTTTGCACGGTTAAGAATCTTAATTAAGGCAAGTGAGGTTTTTTGATCGTAAATGTTCCCAGCACAACTTGTAAATAAATAAACGCCTTGCCCACTATTTGCAGGATAATAATTTTTTAATTTTTTTAATTTGAATATTTTTTCTGGTAAAAGTTGATCACGATTTTCTAATCCTAGAAATTTAAGTAATTTAGTTTTTTTTGCTATTTGCTGTAAACCTAACTTTTGGTAAAGCCACATGAAAAAATTGGCGAAGCCTTGTTGTTGTCTTATAAATTTCAAAGGAGCATTTGTTGGTTGATGTTGTTTGGTGACATGTAATAAATCATTATATTTAACAAGGGAGGGGCACATGTTTTCACAATTGAGACAATTTAAACAGTGATCGATATAGGGTTTAATTTCATTGTAAGTAAATTCATCTTTGGCGAATGCGCGCATTAACGCGATGCGTCCTCTGGGTGATTCATTTTCATTTTGGGTAACGTTATAAGTTGGGCAGTGACTTAAACATAAGCCACACTGCACGCAAGTATCAGCTAAGTGTAAAATTTTTTTCTTTGGATCGGCGGTCATGATTTTTCCTTTTTGCTTGGGTATTTAATCATAAATAAAGATGGAATTGTATTTTTGTTTGATAATGTTTTTGTGGATTGATATTATGTTTTATATTGTTGTTTGAGGTGATTATGGTAAAAATTAAATCAAATAAGAATAATAACTATTCAGAACATGATAAGTTTTTTAAGTTAAATATGCAAAACTTAAGCGTGGCAAAAGGTTTTTTGCTACAATATTTACCTGATGTTTTATTAAATAAAGAGATTGCTTGGGAAACCCTGGCAATTGAACCTACCCATTTTTTATCTGATATTTTTTCTGAACAAATTGTAGATGTTTTATATCGAGTAAAAATAAATGGTGAAGATCATTTTTTATTAATATTAGTTGAGCATCAGAGCGCACCTGATGAACTTATGCCTTGGCGTTTATTAAGCTATTTTGTATCTATCGTTCAGCATAAATTGTCGAATTATGTGCAAAAAAGTAAAAAGAAAAAATTATTAAAAAAGTTACCAGTGGTTTATCCTATTATTTTTTATACGGGGTTAAAGCCCTATAAGTTTAGTACAAAAGTGTCTGATTTATTTTCGGATCCTCAATTAACAGAATTTATTTGGACAAACCCAATACAACTTATCGAATTGCAGAACATCTCAGATCAAGAACTATCTCTAGCAAACTTAGCTCATGTTTTTCAATTAGTGATGAAGAAAATTCACTCAAAAGATTTATTACAATACTTAGTGAAGTTTAAAAAATCATTCCAAATTTTTAGCGATAAACAGTTTCGCCGATACTTTCGGGGGACTTTATGGTATATTTTTAATAAATCTCAGGTTGAGAACATTGATGAAATTCTCAATTTTTTTTCTCAGTCTGTAGAACATAATACAAGAGGTGAAGCCATGTCTTTATATAATGCAATTATTAAACGAGGTCTTAAAGAAGGCATAGAACAGGGCTTAGTTCGTGGTATAGAACAAGGCATAGAACAAGGTCGTGAAGAAGGTCGTTTTCTAGAACGACTTACTATGATCAAATCGCTTTTAAAAAATAACATCGAACCCGAAAAGATTGCTGGATTAATCAATGTTTCACTTGAAGATGTGCTTTCTATTAAAAGGCAAGTGGAATTTAACGAAAATTAATATCATAAATTAAACAAAACATTTATCTGCTTTTTATTCAAAAATTTGTGTTTTATATACAAATATTAATGAAAATGTTATGTTTTAATAATTCTATTTAAGAGACAAACTCCCATGCCATTCTACGATAAACATTTATTTTTTTGTTGCAATCAACGTCCCGAGGGTAAGCGTTGTTGCAATAATATTGGCGCAGAGGTAATCCGCGATTATACCAAGGAAAAACTCAAAGACTTAGGTATTCATGGTCCGGGTAAAGTAAGAGTCAGTATGTCTGGTTGTCTTGGCCGATGCGCTGATGGCCCTTCACTTGTGATTTATCCAGATGGTGTGTGGTACCATTACGAGTCGACTTCTGATATTGATGAAATTATAGAAAATCATTTGCTCAAAGGTAATCAGGTCCCACATTTATTAATGGCTGTGCAAGATATTGAGAATGATTAATTCTTCAAACACTTAGTTAAAAAAGCTTGGCAAAACCCTTGCACCTTGAGCCATACTTCGGTAAAATCCCGGCTCTTTTAAATAAGATAGAATTTTTGCGTGGAGCAAATTATATTATGAAAACTTACAGTGCCAAGGCTGAAAATGTAGAGCGAAAATGGTATCTCATTGATGCTACTGGAAAAACTCTTGGGAGAATGGCTACGGAAATCGCTCGTCGCCTTCGTGGTAAGCACAAAACCATTTATACGCCTCATGTAGATACTGGTGATTTTATTGTTGTTATCAACGCTGACAAAGTTAAAGTTACAGGTAACAAAGAACAAGATAAAATGTATTTTCACCACACGGGCTATCCTGGTGGTATTAAATCCATTAATTTTGACAAGTTGCGTGCAAAAGATTCTCGACAAATCATACAGTTGGCTGTAAAACGCATGCTTCCACGTAATCCGTTGGGGCGTGCAATGTGTCGTAAACTGAAAGTATACTCAGGCAACGAACATCCACATTCAGCTCAACAACCCGAACTTCTAGAAATACAAGCAGGCGAATAACATGGCGAATTCTGAACATCATTATGCAACTGGCCGTCGTAAAACATCGACAGCTCGCGTTTATCTTTTCTCAGGTGGTAAAGGTGAAATTACTGTCAACAATAAACCACTTGATGAATATTTCGGTCGTAAAACATCTCGCATGATCGTGCGTCAACCACTTGATGCCGTAAACATGATATCTAACTTTGATATTAAAGTTATGGTTAAAGGTGGCGGTCCTAATGGTCAAGCAGGTGCAATTCGTCACGGCATCACACGCGCACTCATCTCTTATGATGAAGCAACTACTGTTGTGACTGACGATGATGATAGCGGTGAAGGTGGTTCAACTGTCCAAACATTTAGAAAAGTATTGCGCCGTGCTGGTTTTGTGACTCGTGATTCACGTTGTGTCGAACGTAAGAAAGTAGGTCGCCATAAAGCACGTAAAGGGACTCAATTCTCTAAACGTTAAGTTTATTATTACTTTATTTTATTTGTTTCGTTTTTTAAACCTAAGTTGATTCATTTGACTTGGGTTTTTTTATTTGTTAAATGCGGATTATAGAACTAATAATAATTAGCACTGATGTTGAATTCTTTGTGTATCAGCAGAAATCTCTGTTTTTGGATCAATAATTAAACTAACAGCGACACAATGTCCCAATACATTAGCAATAGTTAAAATGGGATCAATAATTTGAGCAATGATAATAAATAACACTACTGTTGTGGTAATAGGTAAACCAAGTGGTGCTAGGGTAATAGACATCATGGTAAATGAAGCTAACATCGGTGCGCCACTTGTTGCGAGAGAAATTAATATTGCACCAAAAACGACGATGAATGACGATTCGATTCCAATACTTTGATTATATAATTGTGCGATAAAAATTGTAGCAATGCTGAAAAAGAAGGCACTTCCAATTTGATTAATTGATACACTAAGAGGTACGATGAGATTCACCTTATCACGATTTACTTTAAATCGATATTCGAACGAATCCAAAATAAAGGGTAAAGCAGCAAAGCTGCTCGTTGTGATAAATGCAATAATCAGAGCTTCTTTTAGGTGTAATATTATTTTAAAGAGGGGTAAATTTAACCGTAATTTTAAGATAAAAACACATACAAGACATAATAGAATACAACCTAAATAAACAAAAAAAACTAATCGACCTAATGTAAGAAAAATATCGAGACCTGCAACAGCGATGTTGTTTGCAACAATACACAATATTCCAAATGGTAATATATATAAAATTCCAAATATCAGCTTTATAAATGTTTCAAAAATACCATCTAAAAAATCAATAACAGTGTGGCTAGTGTGACTTGAGACTAAGCCTAATGCTAATCCAAATAAAATAGTAAAAACCACAATTGATAAACTTTCTCCATTTGCAATCGCTTTAACAATATTAGAGGGTATTATATCGTATTGTGGATTATTTTTTATTGATGAGTTATCGACAGAAATATTTTGTTTATTGAGTATTTGACCAATTGAATGTAAATCGGCTGAGCTCAACTTGCTCCCAACCATACCGACTTTTCCAACGATTAAACCTAAGACGCTTGAAATAAATAATCCAATTATAAAGATGATAAACATCTTGATAATGTAATTTTTTGCATCTTTGTGTTTAATTAAACGCGCTAAACTTGTCGCGATAGCACTGATCACTAGAGGAATAACGCACATCTCGAGTAAGTCGAGAAATAAATTACCAAAAGTGCTTAAGCTCTGTGCCAATGCTTTAAAGTAAAAACCAATGATACTACCTAAGATAATTGAAATGAGAATAGTCCATGGGCTTAGTAGCCAAGCAAATTTGTTTTTAATCGCCGATGTGTTCATAGGATTTTCCAAGATATTGTGCTTTTAGTTTTGTGAGATGACCATTACGAATAATCGTTTTTAAATATATGTTAAGCCAATACACCAGTTGGGTATTTTTATAATTGACGGCAATACAAATATTATCATGTAATTTATTTAATACGATTTGATTTAATGTAATTGCAAGCTCAGGATGACGATGGAATAAATTCATTGTAATTAATTCCCCAGATATACCGACTGCAAGTTTAGAGTTCATAAGTGCGTCAACTAACTCATCCAGGTTATCAAATTCGACAAGTTTGGCTTTAGGAAATATTATTTTTGCGAAATTTATAAAGGCTGTATTTTTTAGTACCCCCAGACTTAACTGTTCTTTATTGACTATATCAATGGCAGATTGAACATTATAAACTCTATCTAATTGTAATCGATTAACAATTAATGTTGGTGAAATATGCAAATAAGCGTCAGTGAATCTAACATATTTAGCACGAGCTAAGGTTCGTGATAGTGCAGAAATAGCAAAGTCTGCTTTATTTTCAGCAATATCATTGATTAAATCATCAAAGTATTTTGCATCATGAGTAAAAATAATTTTTACGCCAAGCATTTCAGCAATATTTTTGGCAAGTGAAATATCTAGTCCTACTAATTTTCCGTTTTCAGTAAATTCATAAGGAGGTAAAGGTCTTCCATAAATAGCAACAATAAGTTGACCACGAGAAATAATTTTTTCGAGATCTGGTGGGAGGGGAATAGCAAAACAAAAATGTGATAAAAAAAAACATGCGTAAATATAAACAGCTAACCATCTTTTTTGCACAAGTTACTACCCAATTTCTTTTATAGAATGTTTATCTTAACGGGAAATTTAAACAGATTCCACCCAATTGAATTCGTCTTCAATTTCACCTAGCTGAATTTGGGTAATGAGTTGGTAGAATTTTTCGGTTATAGGCCCAGGTTTTCTTTGATTATATATGACGACATTATTTTCGTGACATATTTCTACAACAGGTGTAATTACTGCAGCAGTGCCGCTCATAAATACTTCATCAGCATTAAGTAATTCATCAATTGAAATTTGATTTTCAACTGTTTTTAGACCTAGTTTATTTTGAGCGAGTTCTAAAACTGATTTACGCGTGATACCTGGTAAAATGCAACCTAGTTTAGGTGTTAAAATTTCATTGTCTATAACACAAAATAAATTCGCAGTACCAGCTTCTTCGACAAAATTTTCATGAACGGCATCTAAAAAAATACAATCTTTATAGCCATTTTCTGCAGCTTGTTTTTTTGTTCGCATAGTGCCAGCATAATTTCCAATATATTTAGTATGTCCAGTACCTTTTGGCGCACTACGATGAAAATCATGATTAACGATTAATTTGATTCCTTGCAATGAGTCACTAAAATAATTACCTACTGGTGAGGTAAAAGCACAAAACGTATACTCTGGTGCCGGCGCAACACCTAATATTGCACCTGTTCCCCATAAACATGGGCGAATATATAAACTGCCTTTGCCACAAGGTGGTATGAATCGTTCATTTTTTCTTACTAATTCTTTGATGGCTGTTACAAATTTTTCTACAGGAAAAGATGGCATGCAAAATACTTGAGCACTAAATTCCATTCGTTTTGCATTTTCCATTGGCCGAAATAAAACAATTTTATTATTAATATTTCTATATGCTTTCATTCCTTCAAAAACACCTTGCCCATAATTTAAAACACACGCAGCTGGAGAGATAGAAAACTCACCGAAAGGGAGAAACTCTCCATCAGACCATTCACCTTCTTTTAAACATTTGGCAATAAACATGAAATCGGTTGGGGTTAAACTAAATGTTAGTTTATCCCAGTTAATTTGATCAGTCATGATAAACTCTTGTGTTGGAAATTTAGTTAGTATCTCCATATTAGAAGACTTTGCGTGGAAAAACTATCGCGCAGCGCAACAAACACATTTAAATAGTTGATATAAAGTTATTTATTTGTCATGCTAAGCATTCTTTAAGGATCTGCCATGATAAAGGGAATAGGGGTACGATGGTATGGTGGATAAGGATAAAAATGATCAATCAAATTCAGATCAAATTGATCAATCACGCAGAAAATTTCTAATAGCGTTAACATCTATTGTAGGTGGAATTGGAGCAATTTATGCTAGCATTCCATTTCTTTCTTCATGGCTACCCAGTGCGAGAGCACAAGCCGCAGGCGCACCCGTCCAAGTAGATGTCAGTAATTTACAAGCGGGTGAACAAACCACCGTTGAATGGCGAGGAAAACCCGTTTGGATAATAAAACGAAGTAAAGAAGATATTGAACGCTTACGTGCTAAAACACATGAAGCTTTGCTACGTGATCCTGAATCGAAAGTCACCGAGCAACAACCTGATTATGTTAATCAAGCTCATCGAGCAATCCATGAAGAATATTTAGTGTTAGTTGGTATTTGCACGCATTTGGGATGTTCTCCTGTTTATAGACCTTATCTTGATAAATTAGGTGAAGATTGGCCGGGTGGATTTTTTTGTCCTTGTCATGGTTCGACTTTTGATTTGGCTGGTCGAGTATTTAAAGGTGTTCCTGCACCCATTAATCTAGAAGTGCCACCACATCGCTATATTAATGATCATACTATTATCATTGGTGAAGATGCCGAGGGAGGAACGGTATGAGAATATTAATCCGAGTACGAGATTGGATTGATGATCGTTATCCTTTAACTTCTTTTTGGAAAAAACATTTATCAGAATACTACGCACCGAAAAATTTTAATTTTTGGTATTTTTTTGGATCGCTTGCCATCATCGTTTTTGTCAATCAAATTCTCACAGGTATTTGGTTAACGATGTATTATACGCCCACGGCTAAAGATGCCTTTGCCTCGGTAGAATATATAATGCGTGATGTCAATTATGGTTGGATCTTACGTTATCTACATTCAACCGGAGCATCGATGTTTTTTGTTGTGATTTATTGTCATATGTTTCGCGGTTTGATTTATGGATCATATAAAAAACCACGCGAATTAATTTGGTTAATTGGGATGTTCTTATATGTGTGTTTAATGGCCGAGGCTTTTATGGGTTATTTATTACCTTGGGGGCAAATGTCATTTTGGGGCGCACAAGTTATTACTTCTTTATTTGGGGCAATTCCATGGGTTGGCACACATCTTGTTACTTGGATTCGCGGTGACTATAATATTGCATCCGCTACATTAAATCGTTTTTTTGCAATGCATGTGGTTTTAATTCCTTTATTAATGATATTTTTAGTGTTTATACATTTAGTCGCACTTCATGAAGTTGGCTCAAATAATCCAGATGGTATAGAAATTAAAGAAAATAAAGATAAAAATGGAATACCAGTGGATGGGATACCATTTCATCCGTATTACACTGTAAAAGATTTATTTGGCGTAGTTGTTTTTTTAATCATATTTTTAGGCATCGTATTTTTTGCGCCTGAAATGCATGGTTTATTTTTAGAACATGATAACTTTAGTCCCGCAAACCCGATGGTGACACCCGCGCATATTGCACCTGTTTGGTATTTTACCCCTTATTATGCAATGTTGCGTGCCATTCCTGATAAATTAGGAGGTGTCGTTGTTATGGGGGGCGCGATATTAATTTTATTTTTCTTGCCTTGGCTTGATAGGTCTAAAGTGAAGTCAATTCGTTATCGAGGTAAACCAACAAAAATTGCAGTCACAATTTTTGTTATTAGTTTTTTTGTATTAGCTTTTTTAGGAATGAAACCCGTTACACCACTTTATTCTTTTTTGGCACAATTATTTACTTTTATTTATTTTATGTTTTTTATTTTAATGCCGTTTTATACCAAATATGAAAAAACCAAGCCGGTTCCAAAGAGGTTAACTTGATAGTGAAACGATTAATTTTTTTTATATTATTAGTTATGAGTTTTTCACAAGTATTTGGTGGTGAATCGAATATTAAACTATTTCCCTTTACAGCGCACACCAATGATAAAATATCACTACAACGTGGTGCGAAAATTTTTATGAATTATTGTTCTGGCTGTCATTCATTACAATTCATGCGCTATAACCGCATGGCAAAAGATATTGGTATTACCAATGATTATGGTGAAGTTTTAGTGGACGTCTTAGAGAAAAATTTTATATTCACTGGCGTTAAAATACATCAACATATTAAATCAGCGATGACAGAGCAAGAAAGTAAGCGTTGGTTTGGTGTTTCAGCACCAGATTTAACCTTGGTGGCTCGAGTTAGGGGGGTGCGTTGGCTTTATACCTATCTTCGTACATTTTATAGGGATTCTAAACGTCCTTGGGGATCGAATAATTTAGTTTATCCTGATGTTGCGATGCCTAATATCTTATTAACTTTACAAGGTGATCAAATCCCTATTTATCGAGAAGAAACAGTAAAAGGTAAAAAAATACAAATATTTGACCACTTTGATCAACGAAATAATGGTAGAATGACACCCCAACAATATGATCAGGCGGTAACGGATTTGGTTAACTTTTTAGCCTATGTTTCTGCCCCGATGAAAGCCGAACAGCATAGTATTGGAACATGGGTACTTATATTTTTAATTGTTTTTGCCATTATTTGCTATTTCTTGAAGCGAGAATACTGGAAAAATATTCATTAATTCCCATTTTATATAAATACTTTGTTATAATCGCGCACTAATGAGAAATTGCCATTAGCAATTGATGTTTAACATTTTGAAAGAGGTGAAATGGCCGTGGTAGCCAATAAACGTTCAGTTATGACTCTATATTCAGGAGCACTCGATGCCTATAGCCATCAAGTTCGCATAGTATTGGCAGAAAAAGGAGTATCAGTGGATGTTCTCGATACCTCAAATACTCAGCAATCTGAAGAATTAATTGATATTAATCCCTATAATACGGTTCCCACCTTAGTTGATCGGGATTTAATTTTATATGAAGCACGCATCATTATGGAATATCTCGATGAGCGTTTCCCGCATCCGCCACTTATGCCAGTTTATCCAGTTGCTAGAGCTCAATGTCGATTAATGATGTATCGTATAGAGCGTGATTGGTATAGTATTTTGAATAAAATAGATTTTGAAAACTTAGAAAATTCGCGCGATCATTGCAAAGAGTTGCATGATAGCCTAATGGGGATCGCTCCTGTATTTGATGAAAATCCTTATTTCCTAAGTGAAGAGTTTACTTTAGTGGATTGCACTTTAGCACCACTTTTTTGGCGTCTACCTATGTTAGGTATTAATCTTGGACCTCAAGGTAAACCAATTAAAAATTATGCCGCGAGACTTTTCGAACGTGATTCTTTTCAAGCAAGTTTATCTGAGTCCGAAAGAGAAATTGTACAAGAAATTGTGAGAACATAAGTTTATGACTTCTACTAGACCATATTTAATACGAGCGTTTTACGACTGGATAATCGATAATAAATGTACCCCTTACATTGTTATCGATGCGTCTAAACCAGGTGCCGAGGTCCCTCAAGAATATGTAGATGATGGAAAAATTGTGCTAAATATTTCACAGTTAGCTGTCCGAGATTTATCAATTACAAATCACTTAGTTGAATTTAATGCTAAGTTTTCAGGGGTACCTATGCAGGTTTATGCGCCTGTTACTGCAGTGGTTGCCATTTATGCGCATGAAAATGGTCGAGGTATGGTTTTTTCTGAAGAAGATGATGGAGATGATAACGATGCACCACCACCACCGCCCCAACGTGGTAAAGGGAAGCCAAAACTAACTGTTGTAAAGTGAATTTAAAAGAATCATTACTAGCATAACGCATAAGAAAGTATATAAAAAAAACTCGTGATGATGTTTTTTTTGATTTTCATACTTTTTCTTTGCGCCATGATTTTTTACTAATCCCATGGTGGTATGACAGTGAGGACATTGCCAGGTATTACCTCTAATTTCTTCAATTTGATGTCCACAAGCTGGACAATGATGATCATTAGATGATCCTAAATTAAAAATACTCACTCAACACACCCAAGCATATAATTTGTTCACTTACTATTAATTGTAGACTAGATTGAAGTGTTAATGTGTTTTATAAAGACAAATTGTTGAATAAATAGATTATTTATTTTTTCTTGACAAAAAAAAGGAGAACATTAAATGCTCTCCATGGAGTTAGTAATCGTTAGGGAAATTCGTCAGTTTGACGTTGTAAGCTGATTAAACTTACGACTTAATATTACCTTAAGGTTTCTCAAGAATCAAGTGTTTTTTCAAATCTATCAATGAGTTATGTGCGTACTATTTATAAAACCATAATGATATCACTGTGATTGTTTAAATCTAAGTAAATGGCATCGAGTTGTAGTTGGGATTCAGCAATAATAGTGAGGGTATAAGCAGTATATTTTTTTTCTTTACTTGGATTAATTTTTATTCTGTCTTCAGTGAGAGTAGGTAAATGCTTTTGGAGTATTTCAGTAATGTGAGCGCTAATTTGTTCAGAATTTTTTGCAATGACTTTTATGGGAAACTCACAAGGGAATGTTAATAGTGATTCTATTTTTTTATCAGTCATCATGCTTCCTTTATTAAAAGCACCTAATAAAAAATTTTTAGAATTAGGTGCTTAATTACAATAAATCAATTTTATTTTACATTGATTACGGATTGTTTCGTCGAATTTTAACTGCTTGCAAACATATTATGAAAAGTTAAACCTATTGAATCAGTCATGCGACGCCAAATACCTCCACGTGGATCATTTTGTAAAGCAACTAAAGGTAAATTTGCATAGGGTTTACCAGAAAGCTTAACAACAACATCTCCGTATTGTTGGCCTTTTTCGATAGGGGCATGTAACGCGCCTTTCAATTTAATATTTGCAGTTAAGTTTTTGTATTGGCCCGAGGGAATAGTGACGTAAAAATCATGCATTAAACCCATTGGAATGTGTTTGGATTTGCCTTTCCAAATTCGAGGTTCAATTAGGGGTATTCCTGCACCATAAAGTTTGTGAGTTTCAAAAAAACGGTAACCATAATTTAACAAGCGTTGGCTTTCTTCAGCGCGAGCATTATCAGTTGGTGTGCCCATTACAACAGAAATTAAACGCATGCCATGTCGCATTGCTGATGAAATTAAACAAAAGCCAGCTTCTTTTGTGTGACCTGTTTTTAAACCATCGACACTTTTGTCCCACCACAATAAACGGTTACGATTTGGCTGCTTGATTCCATTAAATGTAAACCATTTTTCTTTATACCATTGATAATCATTAGGGAAATTTTTAATAATAGCACGAGTCAAAATTCCTAGATCACGCGGGGTGCTATAGTGATCACTTTTTGGTAACCCGGTACTTTCTGCAAAATGTGAGTTCGTCATGCCTAGTGCTTGTGCTTCTTGATTCATCAGACTGGCAAAAGCATCTTCACTTCCAGCAATATATTCTGCCATCGCAACACAGGCATCATTTCCTGAGTCGACAATAATCCCTCTAATTAAGTCTTTAACAGGTACTCGTTGCCCTTCTTTTAAAAACATGCGTGATCCACCAGTTTTCCATGCTTTTTTACTAATGGTAACTTCATCATTTAAAGTGATTCGGCCTTGTTTAATTGCTGTCGAAATCACATATAAAGTCATGAGCTTAGTTAAGCTGGCAGGTTCCATCCGTTCATCTATATTTTTTCCAGCCAATATTTTCCCACTGTTTGCATCAATGAGAATATATCCTTTTGCATCAAGATGTGGAGGATCAGGTGTTAAAATTGGATTTAGTGCTGCTGGACGCGGCAAGTTAGCAAGTGAAGGTAAATCTTCGGTTGTTGATTGAGCATTTGATTGCGCAAAACCGAGTGTTAAGCCAAATAAGGCCATAAACACTAGTAAAATTCTTAAGCGAGAAAAATATTTCATGAGTCACTTCCTTAGAATATCTGCTAATGGGCGCTACTTTATCATAATAGCGAATGGTTTGAGAAGGTATTGCGTTTATTGAATGACTGTGATTGGAGTTCCTAGATTCAGTGATTCCAATTGATTATCAAGAATATCAGTTTCATCTACATCTTTTAAAGGACCAATTTGCACGCGATAATATGTTTTTTCATTAAAACTAATTTGTGAAATTCGAGTGTTACGTGAAGTAATTGTTTTAACTTTTGAGATAAGTGCTTCTGCGTTTTGATAATCACTAAAAGAACCTAACTGTAAATAAATTTTCGGTTTATGATTTTGCTTAACTATGTTCAGATCTTTTTGCGGTATGGGATTAAAGTGACTTGGGTCAATAGCATCTACTTCAACTAAACCAGTACCCGTTTTTAGTATTCCCAGTTTTTTTGCTGCAACGTAGGATAAATCAATAATACGATTAGCTTTGAAAGGGCCTCTATCATTCACTTTTACAATAATTTGCCGGCCATTTTCCAAATTAGTCACTTTAACAAAAGTTGGTAAAGGTAATACTTTATTAGCGGCTGTCATTGCAAACATGTTATAAGGTTCGCCACTAGATGTCCTGCGCTCATGGAACTTTGTACCATACCAAGAAGCGATGCCTCTTTTTTTATAGCCTTTTGCTGAATTTAAAACGAAATATCGTTTTCCAAAAACGATATAGGATGGAGGATTTCCATATCGACTTTTTGTTTCAACTTTGGGAACCGCATTAGGAATGTTAGCTACATCAATACTGCGTAAAGGAGGGCCATCGCCAGTTGCTTCTGTTGGATTAATATGTCGCATCATGGCAAAACATGATGTGCTTAACATAAAGAAAAAAGAAATAACGATTCCTTTCATAAAAGCCTCCAGACAGAAGAGCTCTCATAATATCAAATACAAAATTTGAATCAAACTGCGGCTTGATGATCATTATTATTATGATCATCATTCATGGCTTTTTTTTTACTATAGCCAAGTGCTTTTAATCTTTGTTGAATGGTAGGGTGTGTTGAAAATAAACTAGCGATTGATTTTGTGGGAGTTATCCCGGCTATTGAAGGATCAAATATATAAGCTGCTCGCCTTGAATCTTCATTTGCTGTCTCCTTTAGTGAAGTTCGGTAACGAGCATAATTTTCTTCGTAATCTTGTTGGATTTTTATTAATGCCGAAGCCATAGGTTCATTATCACGCATCAATTCTACGGCACCCGCATCTGCCATATATTCTCGCGTTCGACTGAGATAAAGCATTAATAAAACAGTGATGATTGGTAAAATAAAGCGTAGAACAACAATGATTATAGCTAATCGTCCCCCACCTTTTTGTTTTCTACCTGCGCCATAAAGTACGCTCCGAAAAAGAATATCTATTACTATCAACATTATGTTACTTAATACACTAGCCATTAATGTTAGTTTTATATCATGGTGTCTAATATGAGATAATTCATGTGCCATGACTGCTTGCAATTCACTACGATCGAGTTTTTGCATTAAGCCTCGAGTAATAGCAACTAAAGCTGACTTTTCACTATAACCACTAGCGAAAGCATTCATGTAATCTGCTTCGATAATATAAACTTTAGGCATGTATCGTAAACTACTAGCGACACGCATTTCATCAACGACATTATAGAGTTGTTTTTCTTCTAGTGTTTGCGCTCTATCTGGAGAAATTTGTTTATAGGTAGTGCCAAATAAAATTAATTTATCATGCATGGCATAGGTAATTAAAATGCTTAATATCCCAATTCCTACCATGATTAGAGTGGCAAAAGGGGGTTCTCGAAAAGTTAATAGAGCATGAAACGCTTGGCCTAAAGTATAACGATAAAGATCCATCGCTATGATTACATCAATTAAAAATCCAACAACTAAATATAAGCCTATAAATAATGTTAAAACGATCTTAGTTCTACGCTCGTTTTCACGGAGTTGAGCACGCCAAGATGATTTTGTTTTGCGATATTTACCTAATTTATTCATAATTAAAATTTAACTGTATATTCTTCTTGTTCGGCAACTTTGTCATCGCTTAGACCCCAATATTCGAAATCAACATCTAATTTCTTAGCTGCCATTGAAACCACCATTGACTCAAAGAAGGATTTTTTCAGAGCATTATAACGCTCAATACTATCGTTAAATGCTTGCTTGGCGTAAGCTAACTTATTTTCAGTATTGACGATCTCTTCTTGAAGTTGCATAGCATTTTGATTTGCCTTTAAGTCGGGATAAGCTTCAAACATAACATTTATGCCACCGGCTATTTTTGAAATAGCATTTTCAAAGTCCATTCGACCTTTCTCATCACCTTTTTTCATTGCATCTTGAGCTTTCGAACGAAGGGCTACGACATCTTTTAATGTAGTTTGTTCGTAATCCATATATTTTTTAACTGTCGAAATTAAAGATTCGAACACTTTGAAGCGACGGTCTAGTTGAATATCAATTTGTTTTTTATTGTTTCTGATTTCCTCGATAAATCGGACCAACTTGTTGTAAATCGCTATATAGTAAAAAAAGATTAACGCCAAAATGACAATAATCACAATTAGGGTAGTCATAATTTTTCTCCATGAAACCTTATATTATAGTTTAGGCTATATGAATAGGATATCCAGTTAATCTTGCATCCCATAAAACTTACTATAAATTAAACAGTTATAAAAGAATAGTGAGGTGGATATCATATGATTATTGAAATGAACTATATAGTATAAATCCTTTAGTAAATGATTTGAAAATAGCTAACTTTGATAAACTGTATAATTTTATTTTCGATAGTGCTGGTTAGATTTTAAAATTCGACAACCACAATCAGATATAGATGGATACTATTTTTATAATTTAACTTTACTAAAATAGAAATCATAATAACTTTAGTTAAAATAAACTAAACAGAAAATGCTTACATCTAATGTGCGCTTAACTTTTAAAAAAAATTTTAAGGTTAAAATTTTTTTATTCGATTTGGATAACGATAGAAATCATTCTACACAAGATTTAACTTTAAAATTCCAATATTCCTTGGTGACATTGCAGATATTCGCCATGTTATTTATACGAAATATGGAAAAGAAAACAAAATCTAAATAAGAGTGTTGAAATTTTCCCTGAAAAATTTTTATGTTAGAGTTTTAAAAATCAAAAAAATGGAAAAATATATCTAAAAATTTGCAAAATATTAAAA
>CAYGUK010000052.1:15245-26520 GCA_964352985.1 uncultured Legionellales bacterium | reverse complement strand
TGGCTCATTACGAAGCCGTTTTAAAGTGGGTGGGTCCATTTCATTTATTCAGCATTTATGCTGAATAGTTACAAATTTTCTTTGTTTTAATGCAAAAAAAAAATCATGTCTTAAAATAAATAAGACATGATTTTTAATTTTTTTTGCTGCTTAGTTACAGCAATTTAAAACAACTATTCTAGATCAACCAGAGTTTGTTGTTGCGATATGTAAATCTGTGGTGTCGACACTTTGACATTTAATATGTTGACCAGGAACACCGACTACTGATATTTGTCCCATGCTATTTACATGAAAGTAATAATTACAGTAATCAGCAGTTTTTGGCGCGAGATCTTTAACAGTCAAGGTGCTTTGTGTCGCATCATCTTTGGGAATATTATAATTAAACGTAAAGTGATATGGACTACCATCCCCTGCAATTTTATCACCTTGATCAAAAGTAAAATCACCTGTGTCAGATTGCGCTGGTGTTAATTGAGCTAAAAAACCAAGCCCACTATTAATATTAACATTGACACAATTTGAATACCCACTTGCAACAGAACACGCAGGGTCAATTTGAATCGTATTAGATGCAGCATATGCTACGCCTAAGGATCCCGCGGCAATGAGGACAGAAAGAATTATTTTTTTCATCAGATAGCTCCATGGAAATATATGTAATTGATCATGAATATTTTGTTAGGTTTTTTATAATTTAACAGTCATTATAAATTATGGCTATTTTACAGTGCTAATATGAAATAAATACCCATGAATTTTGCGGTAATTAATCGCCTTTATTTCTTTTTTAAATGACCAGGTAAACACATTTATTAGGTAATCCAGCCTTGATACCAAAACCGAGGATTAAACATCACATTATGTTTTTGTTGGATAAGCCATTGAATTTCATGTTGCTCAAGATGGGGTAATTGGTTAAGGATGGTGCTTAATAAAATAATAATCACCATAACAGATATCAAGATAATTAATATATTAACTAAATTTCCCTTTATTATAGGTCTATTAGATAAAAATTCTCCTGCAAACAGTGCACCAATTAATACCATCATTGTTTGGCCAAGTGGGCTCACCACCATGCTAGTAACCAATCCATAACCAAAACCTGCAAACAATGATAATGCTAAATATAAACAAAACATTTTGTTGGTGGTGTTATTTAAGAAACAATATTTTATAACCTTATACATCAAGTAACTGAGAATGATGCCGATAATTATCGTTGATAAAAATCCAAATTCAGCAAACCATTGCATGATATAATTATGAGGATTAGCCGCAAAACTATTTTTATAAAAGGCATAATGCATTGGGCCAATGCCCAATATAGGGTGAGAAAGAGCTAATCGCCAAGCAATTTTTATCATTGCAATTCTTGCATTGACACTATCATTAATACTAAATGTATTATTCTTTAGAATATTATTTTGAGGTAGTAAAGTTGTTTGAGTGTTACTTTGTCCAAAAGGTAAAGATTCCGTATTGTCTAATACTGTAGCCTGACTTTGTTTAAAACTTAATAAATTAGGCACACTATAGAATAGTCCATAAACAAGTAAGCATGAGATTGCAATAATAATACAATGATGAATCAATATTTTAAGAAATGGCCGACAAAACGTTAGAGTAAAGCAAACCATTGTCAAACCATAAAATAACCAAACACCTTTAGCACCATTGATAATGGTAAGAACCCACCAAAAACATAATAAAATATATAAAATAAATCTTATGATTTTTTTTTGTAGAGTTAATGCTTGATACAACAATAAGGGTAAAGTCCAAATTTGAAAATGCATGAAAAATCTCAAATTAGTAAAGCCAGGAAAATACTGTAGTAATTGTCCTTTATTTTCTACTAATTCATTCACGTAGATCCCATAAAAATAAATCATGTAAAAAAAACCAATAACGACAAGTAACCATAAAATGGCCTGTCGAGTTAATTCAGGCGCAATTAAATAGCACGAAACAATCGTGATAAAAAATAAAAATAAGCCAAAATAAAGACTTAATTCAATAAAAGCCCACATGGGTTTTGGGCTGTTTATTGCTGAGGCTATTAACAAACAAGATAACAAAATTAGTGAAAATTTAATCCATTTAGGCATAACAGAAAAAATGACGATACTATTTTTTCTTAAGTGAGAATTTATAATTAAATTCAATGCAAAAATGATTACTAAACTAAGCTGGCAAATTCGCTTAATATCATATGGATTATAACCTTTAAAAAAAATTTGTGAGACAGGGAAAATCACGCTTAACATAAAATAAACGCTTAATAACCCCAGTACAAGGATTGGTGTTATTTTCTCTGCTTTCACCACTTACTCAGTTGGACTATTATTTTTTATATAATCATCAAAGTGCTCGACTGACGTTATTGCAATATCAAATAACTCTCTTATTACAATATACAACATTGTGTAATCGATATTATCACTTCGAATTTTTTCAATAATTGATTGCCAACGATCAACTATAGGCTGATGTTCTTGATACCAATCTTCAATCTGTTTAAGCGTAATTTGTTTTGTTGTTTGATGGAATAAGACACCTGTCGTTAATGTTCGCTGTAAAGAGTCGATATCATCACGATAATCAGAACGGGCTAAAGCCTCCCAACGATTAGAAACTTTTAATTCATTTATTTGTAACCGTAACCAATCCAAATGTAAAAAATTGCCAATATGATAATAGGCACTCGCAAACTCTTTTATACTAAAGCCACGAGTGTTCGCACCTTCAATAATATCAAATGCAGAATACAATACAGCACTGCTAGCAATATCAATTTTAATTGAGTCAGGAATTTTTTTATCACTAATGCGTTCGAGTGCTAGTTCATAACTTTCTTTTGCCGCACCACAGAGTAATTGTTGTAGCGAAATTTTAAGTTCGACAATACCCGTTGAAAAATAATCGACACATTCTGAAATATCAATTTTATTTCGACGATTTCGTAATATCCATCTCGTGGAACGGCGTATTAATTTATTGTAAGACAAAAACATTTCAGCTTGGAAGTTTGCATCAAGAACGGAATCAAGTGAAATAATTTGATTGTATAAATCACGATATTTAAATATGCGACGAGCTGAAACATAAGCACGTACAATCGAAGCTAGATTAGCCCCCGTTTCTAATTGCATGCGTTTTACAAAAGTTAGTCCCATTTCATTTAGCATGATATTACCAATTTGAGTGGCAATAATTTCACGCTTCAAACTATGTGATAACATTTGCTCCGAAAATTTTTCTCGTAGTGGCTGAGGGAATGCTTGTTGCAACATATTTATTAAATTTTCATCTTCAGGAACATCGGAATCAATGAGTTGTTGTTTTAAAATATTTTTACTATAAGCTAGTAATACAGCCAGTTCAGGACGTGTTAATCCTTTACCATTAGCTTTTCTGGTACCCAGTTCTTTGGCATCAGGTAAAAATACTAATTCACGGTCAATTTGACCACGCTCTTCTAACTCATCAATATAATTCGCGTAAAGATCAATATTGCGTTCAGCTTGTAATGCCGCTCTGGATAAAGCGAGTGTTTGGTGATAATTATCTTGAAGGACTAATTCTGCAACTTCTTCTGTCATTTCAGATAATAATTTATTTCGTTGTTTTTCTGTTAAGTCACCATTTTCAACAATGGTATTTAATAAAATTTTGATATTTACTTCACGGTCAGAACAATCAACACCACCTGAATTATCAATAAAGTCGGTAAAGCAAATACCATCATTTAATGAATATTCGACTCGACCAAGTTGAGTTAAACCTAAATTTCCACCTTCACCCACAATTTTACAACGCAATTCATTGCCATTAATCCGAATACCATCATTAGCTCTATCGCCAACATCTATATGTCTTTCGCCGCTTCCTTTAACATAAGTTCCAATCCCACCATTCCATAATAAATCGACACGTGCGCGTAAAATATGTCTGATCATATCGTTTGGTGTGACATAATCGCTTTTTATATCCAATGCCACACGCATTTCTTCAGTGACTTGTATATATTTAGCCGTGCGTCGAAATACACCGCCACCTTGTGAAATTAATTCTGAATTGTAATCTTCCCAACTTGAACGAGGTAATGCGAACAATCTTTTACGTTCTTCAAAACTCGTTTTAGGATCGGGATTAGGATCAACAAATATATGGAGATGATTAAATGCGGCAACTAATTTGAGTTTTTTAGAGAGTAACGTACCATTACCAAACACATCACCACTCATATCTCCAATGCCAACTACGGTGAATTCATCTTTATCAGTATTACGTCCAATTTCTCGGAAATGACGTTTAACAGATTCCCATGCACCACGTGCGGTGATGCCCATTTTTTTATGATCGTATCCTGTGCAACCACCTGAAGCAAAAGCATCACCTAACCAAAAATCATATTCTTTAGCGATCTGATTAGCGATATCAGAAAAAGTTGCCGTACCCTTATCTGCAGCAACAACTAAATAAGGATCATCATCATCGTAGCAAACGACACTTTCAGGTTTAATTATTTCACCCCCACGAATATTATCAGTGATATCCAACAATCCGCGAATAAAGTTTTGATAACATTCGATGACTTCTTCCATTAACTCTTCACGCGATCCTTCAGTAGGTAATAATTTTGGAATAAATCCACCTTTAGCACCTTGAGGAACAATTACAGCATTTTTGACTTGTTGTGCTTTCATTAATCCTAAAATTTCAGTACGAAAATCTTCTCGTCTATCAGACCATCTTATTCCACCACGGGCAACATTCGCCATGCGTAAATGCACGCCTTCAAAACGGGGTGAATAAACAAAGATTTCAAACATGGGTACTGGAACTGGAATATCAGGAATTTTCGCCGAACTAATTTTAAAAGAAATATATTCTTTCATTTGACCCGATTTATCTAACTGAAAGAAATTAGTTCGATATGTCGCTTGGATAATATCAAGAAATCTTCTAATAATTCTATCTTCGTCAAGGTTCACTACGTCATCTAAACCTTTTAATATATCTTCAATCAATTGTTGTGATTGCGTTTTGTGATTAAGATTCGGTGATTTAGTAAAAAACAACTTAAATAATTCAATTAAATGTGACGTGAGAATGGGATTTTCAGCCAGCGCTTCTTCAATATAGTTTTGGCTAAAAGTAAATCCGATTTGTCTTAAATATTTTGTATAAGCACGGATCACAGTGACTTCACGCCAAGTTAATCTTGCACTTAATACTAAACGATTAAAACCATCACTCTCTGCTTGACCAAACCAAACAGCGGCAAATGCTTCTTGAAAAATATCACGAAGAGCATCCACATCAAGCTCTAAACCTTGATCATGAATGACACTAAAATCATTTATCCAAACAACTTGATGATCTCTAAATATAATTTTATGAGGTCTTTCACCTAACACTCGTAATCCCAGATTTTCAAAAATTGGGAGTGCTTCTGATAATGTTAAATTGTCATGTAAATGAAATATTTTAAAATGAATAATGCCATTTTCTTCATCGGGTAAGCGATAAAAACTCATACTAATTGGCATATCATCAGTCAGCGTTTGGATATGTTTAATATCATAAACTGCATTTCGAGGCATGAAAGCCTCACGATAACTTGCAGAAAATGCTTTTTCGTATTTATAAGTTAATGCATTTCCCTTTTCTTCACCAAAATGTTCAATTAACGTCGCATGTAAATCATCTTGCCAAGTCCTTCCTACTTCGATTAACTCACGTTCGATATGCTTGATATTATAATCGGTATTGTCTTTTGAATTTACGCGAACTTCAAAATGGATCCGAGCTAAGAGAGAATCAGTAAATTGTGTTTCGTAACTAATATCATTACCTTTAAAGGCATTCAATAATATTTTCTGCATCGCTTCTCGTAAATCCGTACTAAATCTATCACGAGGCACGTAAACTAAACACGAAAAAAAACGACCATAAATATCTTTTCGTACAAATAAACGAATTCTTCTACGTTCTTGTAAATGATAAATACCGAGTCCTAATTCATAAAGTTCATTAACATTTGATTGAAATAAATCATCACGAGGTAACGTTTCTAGAATATTCAACAGCGCTTTTGCAGCATGACCTGTTGGTAATAAACCAGACATCAACATCACTTTTGTTACCTTACGGCGTAAAAAAGGAATATATTTCGGACTGGTGTTATAAGCAGCTGAAGTATATAAACCAATAAAACGACGTTCTCCAATAAAATTACCATTTTTATCAAAACGTTTTACCCCGATATAATCAGTGTAAACTGGACGATGAATTGTAGAAATGGTATTAGTTTTAGCTATAATCAAAATTTGTTGTGAAAGAATCTGCTTACGAGCTTCAAGCGGCATATCGGCAATGGTACGTGATGCTCTTGATTTACTTTCATCTCTTAACACACCTAAGCCAGTACCTGGTATTAATTTTAATTTACGATCATTTCCAGTCCCTGTGACTTCATAATCTCGACACGCTAAAAATGTAAAATGATCCATCGATAGCCAGCGTAAAAAATCTTTAGCTTCATTGACATCTTCGCGCTCAAGTGGCACTTTGCAATCATCAAGCTCAGTCAAACATTCTCGCATTTTTGCTTTCATTTCATGCCAATCATCAACTGCTGCGTTAACATCAGCAAGAACACGCTCGATACCTTCCTGTAATTCTTTTAATACAGTGGGATCAGTTTGCCTATCGATTTCAACATGGATCACCGCTTCATAAAGCATTTTCTCACTGCGATTAGTATTAGGTAAAATTTCAGTTACTTCATTTTGGTGGTTTCGCTTTACTAATATTCCACCCATATGAATAATAAAATGTGTATTAAATCCTTGGCGAGTGATCTCCATGATGGTTGAATCAACTAAAAAAGGCATATCTTTACATGAGATTTCAACAATAGTATGAGTTGATTGCCACCCATGTTGCTCATGATGGGGATTATAAATTCGCGTTTTGATATGATTGGGTTCACGCTCAAATAGGAATTGCCAAAAAGACAACAGTGAACCATATAAATCCATCGTATTATAGGTTTCTAAATCTTCACTCGCCACAGTACCGTAAAATTGCTTCGCAAATTCTGCCACTAAGTGAGCTTTTTGCTCTGGCAGTTTTTTATTAACCATGTCAATGATAATAGCTAATATTTCAGATTTGCTATCAGCGAGGATTGTTTCCATAGCGAAATACCTGTTCTTGATCAATTATTTTGAAATGGATTGAGTATAAAACTTTTACAATTATTGTAAATACCAATGGAGGTTTAATTTTGTAAAACCAGGATTTAGAGCTTGATTTGATCGTCATGGTCACTATAATAACGACCTTAATTCGGGGCGTGGCGCAGCCTGGTAGCGCACTTGCATGGGGCGCAAGGGGTCGTCAGTTCAAATCTGGCCGTCCCGAAAATTTACTTACTTACTTGAAGACAATGATTTAATTTTGTAGGAAATCTTTTATTGATTTCAATTCTTGAATCAATTCAGATACCGAGCTTTCTTTGGGAACCGTTTTAATAGTTACAATAGGCTCTTTGCCTTCTTGGCTTAATTGGTGTCTTGCACCACTAATCGTATAACCTTCATCATAAAGTAAAGATTTAATTTTACGCACCAGAACAACATCTTTATGTTGATAATATCGGCGATTCCCACGACGCTTAGTAGGTTTGAGCTGATTAAACTCTTGTTCCCAATAACGTAAAACGTGGGGTTTAACAATACACAAATCACTAACTTCACCTATTGTGAAGTAACGCTTCTCAGGAATCGGTGGATACAGATTTTCAGGCATTGGTATCTTCGCTATTGTCTGTTCCATGGTTCAATGATTCTTTGCCATGATGCTCAACGCGCGCTTTTAACTTTTGACCTGCTCTAAACGTAACCACACGACGAGCGGTAATCGGAATTTCTTCACCCGTTTTAGGATTACGACCTGGTCGTTCGTTTTTGTCACGAAGATCAAAGTTACCAAATCCAGACAATTTTACTCGTTCACCATTTTCAAGCGCGACGCGAATTTCTTCGAAGAATATTTCTACGATTTCTTTGGCTTCACGTTTGTTGAGACCTATTTCCTGGAATAAATGTTCTGCAATATCTGCTTTTGTTAGTGCCATAATAAAGTCCCCAAATTAGGCTTATAGCATTTGTACCAAAACAAACTTATGAGTTTGAGGTATGTTTTAATTTTACCCTAAAATCAAGCTGTTGGCACACCCTCTAAGACAAGTATAGCAATATCTCATAGAAATACAGGCAAAATGGATAATCTTTTACAATTAATTAGTTATCGCTGGCCGTTGACTGCATATCAAAGGGTTAAAAACAGACATTTTATTAAAGACCATAACAGCATATAAGCACATTAGCTTCACTTTGACGTAATGCAGTGAAACCTTGTTTGTTGGTAAATAAAGCCATATCACTCGGGCAACGCTAATCTTTGCTTTATTGTATTATTATAATCCCATAAAGCCCGCCTAAATAAACAGCATTCGTCATATTTTTAGCGCCCATCTTTTGTAAGATTCTTTTGCGATAAGTAGTCATCGATTCTTGACTCAAAAATAATAAGTCAGCAGCTTCTTTTGAAGTTAAACCTTGGGCAGAAAGTTCTAAAAGCTTTTTCTCTTTTTTAGATAAGTAAATATCTTTTTCTTTATGAGGAATATAATATCGCTTCATATCTAAAGAATCTAAAAACAATGCTTCAGATTCATTAAAATAGATCATCTCCTCCGGTTGCATGGAATGCTTTAATTTATAGTTTTTGGGAGAAGTAATCAGTTTTTTTGTTCTAGCATAAAAATATTGGATGAATTCATTAATAAGATAATATTTATTATTAAATAAATAATTTAAATCTTTGTTTTTATGCCCAGCAAAATAGAAATGTTGAATATAATTTTTTTTATAAATAACCACGAGATATCCGGGTAAATAATTAAATATAGTTGTCACTTCTTCTAGGGTTTCTGCGGCGAACACATCTTCAATTTTATATATACCCGCGGGTAACGTATTTGCTTTAACGAATAACGTATCATCTTGTAAAAGAATATTTACTAAATCTGGTTTTGAACTCACTACCGTAAAATGGTGATCAAAAAATTGAATACTATGAAAATACTGAACATCATAAAAGACTTTAATTTGTCGTAATATATCAGTCATTTCATTTTCATGAAAACTCTGCTCAGATGATTGCAATGTGTCCACTTTTTGGATACTCTAATTTTATTCTATTTTTATGGTAGAGCACATTATAACATATCAACTCATTCAACACCAAGCCTGAACTCACCGTTTTAAATGTCGTTTAATCAATGAGTTACTTTGGCTTAGCTAGAATTCATCAACAACGAAGTTTCGCTTGCAATGTGTTTTGCAATGCACTTACCACTTTTTCAATCGATTGATTTATTTCATCATCTTTCAGTGTTCGTTTCGCATGTTGCATAAAAAGTGCGATTGCCAAACTTTTTTGATCGGGATTAATCCCCTTTCCTTCATAGACATCAAAAACAGTTACATCAGTCAGTAAATGGCCTGCTTCTTGTTTTATACAGGCATAAACCGCTTCATTGGTAATTTGTTTGTCGACTAACAATGCCAAGTCACGGCGGATCGCTGGAAATTTTGAAATAGATTGATATTTAATTTTTTTAGTTTTTGCAAGTTTCATCCAATCTAATTCAAACATCATCACTGGCGCATTAATATCTAAAGATTGAACTAATCGTGGATGCAACGCTCCAACATAACCAATTATTTCACCTTTAGATTTGATGATTGCGCATTGTCCAGGATGATACATAGGATTTGTTGCCGCTGAAAAAGTAAAATGTGACTGCTTGGTTAAATTTAAGATCGCTTCGACATCAGATTTGATATCGTAGAAATCACAATTTCGCTCTTTTAAATCCCACTGTAGTGGTTGAATTGCACCACTGCGAATACCTGAAATAGTTGGAATTTGTAAAAGGTCCTGAGAATCTTCTTGTATAAAGCGCAAGCCATATTCAAACAAAGCTAATCGTTGTACTTGACGATTTTGATTATGTAATAATGCTTTAACTAGCCCCGGCAATAAACTTGTTCGCATCACATTAAGATCAGACGAAATCGGATTGAGCAATTTAATCGGTTGGAATTGTTCATTGAATTGTCTTAAATAATTATCCTCAATAAAACTATAACAAAATGCTTCACTAAAACCTCGATCAATTAATAACGATCGCAAACGATGTTGGCTAATTACTTGACTTGGTTTATGGTCAATGGCCATTGGAATTTGAGGGAAATCAGCAGGTATTTTATCGTAACCATAAAGTCTTGCTACCTCTTCAATTAAATCTTCTTCGATTTCAATATCAAATCGAAAAGCAGGTGGTGTCACTTGCCAACCGTTTTCTGTTTTACTCACAGTCATATTTAAAAAATGAAAAATTGATTCCACTTTTTCTTGATTGATGTTTAAACCCAATAAATCTAATAATTTTTGATAACTTAATTCAATGGCATTTCGTTTTGGCATGTATTCTTCAATTAAAACTTCCGAAAATTGCCCGACTTCGCCTCCCACATTTTGTAATACTAATTCTAGGGTGCGTAATACGGCTTGACGTTGCAGGCTAGGATCAACACCTCGTTCAAAGCGATGCGAAGAATCAGTGTGTAAACCTAACTGGCGTGCTTTCCCGCGAATAAACTGTTGCGAAAAATAAGCACTTTCAATAAAAATATCTGTTGTCTCATCACTTACTGAAGAATCTAACCCACCCATAATACCAGCAAGTGCAACCGCCTTTTGATTATCTGCAATCACTAAATGGTCTGGTGTTAATGTTAATTCTTGTTCATCGAGTAAGGTTAATTTTTCATTTTCTTTAGCACGCCTTACTATAATTTTTTGATCAAGCTTTTTTAAATCAAATGCATGAAGCGGTTGCCCGAGTTCTATCATAACAAAATTCGTAATATCGACCACAGGTGAAACACTTCGTAATCCTGCACGAAGAAGACGTTCTTGTAACCATAATGGTGTCGAGACTTTAGGGTTAATATTTTTTACCACACACCCCACATAATGCGGGCAATCTTCTTTTGCAATAATTTCAACTGGAAAATTATCTTCGCAACTTGCTTTAGTTTCTGGAAAAATTGGTGATCTAAATTTTATTTCATTCGCTGCCGCAATTTCACGGGCAACACCAACCATCGACAAACAATCG
>CAYGUK010000052.1:0-15235 GCA_964352985.1 uncultured Legionellales bacterium | reverse complement strand
ATTTTAAATAATCTGCCAATAACACGCCAACTGGCGCATCATCGGGCAGCACCCAAATACCTTGCGAATCTTCAGCAAATTGTAATTCTTTTTCAGAGCAAATCATCCCTTCAGAGGTAACACCACGTAATTTAGACTTTTTAATTTTAAAATTCCCAGGTAATACCGCACCAACAATAGAAACAGGCACTTTAGCATTAATATCAAAATTATGCGCACCACAAACAATTTGTAATAAATTATCAGGATCATTAATCTCGACTTGGCAAACACGTAATTTATCAGCGTCAGGATGAGGGGCTATCGCTCTCACTAAACCGATGAATACTTGACTAAATTCAGCCTCTATTTTTTCAATGGCATCAACTTCGAGACCAGCCATGGTTAATTGTTCACTTAGCTTGTCACAGCTAATTTTCGGATCCACAAATTCACGTAACCACTGTTCTGAAATTTTCATGTTAGACACCCATTAGAATTTAGAATTGTTGTAAAAAACGAATATCGTTTTCAAACATTAATCGAAGATCGTTAATTCCATATTTAAGCATGCATAGTCTATCGATCCCCATACCAAAGGCGAAGCCATTAAATTTTTGACTATCAATGTTAACGGCTTTTAAGACATTGGGGTGAACCATGCCACAACCCAATACTTCTAGCCAAGAATCACTACCAGACATTTTGATATCCACTTCAGCAGAAGGCTCTGTAAATGGGAAATAAGAAGGTCGGAATCGAACAGTGATTTTTTGCTCGAAAAATTGATTGAGAAAATCAACGATAATCCCTTTTAATTGTGTAAAGCTGACTTTTTTATCGATATACAAACCTTCAACTTGATTGAACATAGGCGTATGCGTCATATCGATATCATCCGTTCGATATACCCGGCCTGGTACAATTACTTTTATTGGCGGTTTCGTATTTTCCATTGTGCGAATTTGAACTGAAGAAGTATGTGTTCTCAACAATAAGCCTGATGGAAAATAAAAAGTATCTTGCATATCACGCGCAGGATGGTTTTCAGGCATATTCAAAGCCGCAAAATTATGAAAATCATCCTCAATTTCCGGTCCTTCAACGACATTAAAACCAATGCTTGCAAATAATTGCTCGATTCGTTGCGATGTTTTAGTTAGAGGATGAAGATAACCACTTACACCACCACGACCAGGTAAAGTAACATCTATCGTTTCATTTTTTAATGCCGAACTCAACGCTTCTTGTTGCAATTTTGATTTTTGCTCATTTAACAACAATTGAATTTTTTGTTTAGCAATATTAACTTTTTTACCCATGATTGGGCGTTCTTCTACAGGCAATTCACTTACATTTTTTAAAATAGAAGTAAGCGAGCCTTTTTTGCCAAGGTATTTCACTCTGATTTGATCGAGCGCGACAAGATCAACAGAACAATTAATATCTTTAGTGGCATGGGTGAGAATTTCGTCGACGTCAGCCATGATAACAATCCCTACGTATACGCTGATAAGTTACATAACTTATCAGCGTGATAACATTATATTGCAGATTGAGCTTTTTCGACTAAGGCTTCAAAGGCAGATTTATCGAAAACAGCAATATCAGCAAGTACTTTACGATCTATTTCAACATTGGCTTTTTTAAGGCCATTAATAAATCGTGAATAACTGATATTAAATTCACGGCAAGCCGCATTGATACGAACAATCCATAATGAACGGAATTGACGTTTGCGTTGCTTACGATCACGATAAGCATATTGTTTAGATTTGATCACAGCTTGTTTGGCAACACGGTAAACTCTAGAACGAGCGCCATAATAACCTTTAGCTTGTTTTAAAACTTTTTTATGACGGGCACGAGCTTGTACCCCACGTTTCACTCTTGGCATAATCTATTCTCCGTTATTCTTCACACAACATACGACGAATTGTTCGCGTATCTTGTTTTTTCACTAGGCGAAGTGCACGTAATTGACGTTTACGTGTTTGACTTTTTTTCGTGAGAATATGATTACGAAACGCACCACGATGTTTGTAGTGCCCATTTGCAGTGCGCTTGAAACGTTTAGCCGCACCACGATTGGTTTTCAACTTTGGCATTTTTTAATACTCGCATTTTAATTTCAATGTTTATAACAAGGTGCTAAATAAATTTAGTCTTTTTTACCTTTTGGTGCGAAAACCATGATTAATTGACGCATTTCAAGTTTCGGTGTTTGCTCAATCACGCCATATTCAGCTAATTCTTGCTGTAAGCGTTCCATGATGCGCATGCCTAACTCTTGATGAGTCATTTCACGACCTCGATATCGCAAAGTAATTTTTACCTTGTCGCCTTGTGAGAGGAAACGTATCAGGTTGCGTAGTTTGACCTGAAAGTCACCCTCTTCAATTGTTGGTCTAAATTTGACCTCTTTAATATGCATTAACCGTTGTTTTTTCTTGGCTAACGCTTTTTGTTTATTCTGTTGGAAAGTATGTTTCCCAAAATCCATAATCCGACAAACTGGCGGATTTGCATTCGGTGATATTTCAACTAAATCAAGTTCGGCTTGGCTAGCTTGATACAATGCTTCTTTTAATTGAACTACCCCTATTTGTTGGCCATCATCACCAATTAAGCGAACGCTGGGCGCTTTAATTTCCGTATTAACACGGAGTTTTTTTTCGGTACTGATACTTTTTTTCCTCCAAAAAATTAATCTGTTACACGACCAAGCCGTTCACACTCGGCGTGAAAACGGGACATTATATCATCTATTTTCAAACTGCCAAGATCTTCTCCAGCTTGGGTTCGCACTGATAACATATTAGCTTGTTTTTCTTTATCGCCAACAACAATCAAATACGGTACCCGTTGCATTGTATGCTCGCGGATTTTAAAGCCAACTTTTTCATTTCGCAAGTCTGTTTTCACTCTAAACCCATTTTTTTTCAGTTTGTTAGCAACAAACTCAGCATATTGAGCCTGATCATCCGTAATATTTAAAATCACGGCTTGAGTTGGTGCTAACCAAAGTGGAAATTTACCCGCATAATGCTCAATCAAAATGCCAATAAAACGCTCAAACGTTCCGAAGATGGCTCGATGTAACATAACAGGCACTTGTCTTGTCCCATCTTCTGCAACATATTGCGCACCAAGACGTTCGGGCAGACTATAATCTAATTGGATAGTGCCTAATTGCCAAATGCGGCCTATGGAATCTTTTAATGAGTACTCGACTTTCGGCCCATAAAACGCACCTTCGCCAGGATTGTATTTAAATTCCGTACCAGTTCTTGATAAGGCTTCAGCAAGGGAGAGTTCGGCTTTATCCCATAATTCATCAGAGCCAACTCGTTTTTCAGGACGAGTTGATAATAAAACAATAATATCGTCAAAACCAAAATCATGATAAATAGCTTTTAGCATTTCATTAAAACTAGCGACTTCAGCTTGAATTTGTTCAGGCGTGCAAAAAATATGAGCATCATCTTGCACGAAATTTCTAACGCGCATAATACCATGGAGTGCGCCAGAGGGTTCTGAACGATGACAATTTCCAAATTCCGCTAAACGTAAAGGTAAATCTCGATAACTTTTTAACCCTTGATTAAATACTAAAATATGAAAAGGACAACTCATTGGCTTTATTGCATAATCATGATTTTCAGTTTCTGTGGTAAACATTTCTTCACGAAACTTTTGCCAATGCCCTGATTTTTCCCATAGAACTCTATCGGCGATTTGCGGCGTACGAATTTCTTCATAACCATTTTCAATCCATTTTTGTTCCATATATTTTTGCAAAATTTGATAAATTTTATAACCATCTGGATGCCAAAATACCATGCCAGGGGCTTCTTCTTGCAAATGGAATAAATGTTGATTTTTGCCTATTTTACGATGATCTCGTTTAGCTGCTTCTTCCATTTTAAAAAGATATGCTTTTAAATCATCTTTGTTAGCCCATGCCGTACCATAGATACGCTGTAACATCGCATTATTAGAATCACCACGCCAATAAGCACCAGCAAATTTGGTTAACTTAAAGGCTTTTAACTTGCCGGTACTTGGCACATGTGGACCACGACACAAATCAGTAAAATTATCTTGTTGGTATAAGCTTAAGGTTTCATCTTGAGGAATACTCGCAATAATTTCAGCTTTATAATTTTCACCTATCTCTTTAAAAAATTGAATAGCATTATCACGAGAAAGGGTTTTACGCGTAATTGTAATATCTTTTTTAACTAACTCATTCATCCGCGCTTCAATTTTAGCGATATCCTCTGGTGTAAATGGCGCATCAATTGCAAAATCGTAATAAAAACCATCTTCAATCACCGGACCAATTGTGACTTCAGCATGAGGAAATAATTGTTTTACGGCATGAGCTAATAAATGCGCAGTGGAATGTCTTAAAATCTCTAACCCTTCTTCATCTTTAGCAGTAATAATAGCGACAGTTGCATCGCTTTCAATACAGTAAGATAAATCGACTAATTGATCATTCACTTTTGCGGCAAGCGCAGCCTTTAAAAGTCCAGGCCCAATTGCTGCTGCAACATCACTAGCAGAAACAGGGTTAGCATGAGTTTGTTGATTTCCATCAGGTAATGTAATAATTGGCATCGTAATCCTCCAGTGATGACCCATACCAAAGGCCATGTGGTTAAGTTCTTTAACTAAAAGCATGAATATTAACATATTAAAATTAGATGTCATCACTATTTTTGAATTCGTAAATTTACAATGATGTTTTGAACAAATTTGGTAATGCTTTATGTAAATTGGAACCCTGCTGCAAATTACATGCGATATTTCAATTTATGTAATACTTTTTGAGATGATAAATATAATTCACATAAGCGATGATGTTGGGTCTGAAATAAATTTACTTGAAATCTATAACAGCTAAAATATTCAATTTCACTCATTCTTAGTAAAATAAATTAATCCAAAATAAACAATACCGACCAAAACAGCTTGCCCCAAAAGAATTACCGCTAAAGAAAAAATAGAATGATAAGTAATGTTACTTGCAATAAAGCTAGTCAAACTGACTCCAATAAATAAAATAAAACCATATAACGCACTCGCACTCCCAGCGATATGCGCGAAAGGATTTAAACTGCCGGCCAAACAATTAGGATAAATAAAGCCAATACTCAAAATAACCAAAAACATCGTGACTAAAATATCGAATAAATATAGAGGTAAGAAAATCGCACACATCATTACTTTTATAACTAATAATAAATAGGCGACATATGAGATTAACATTATTTTTCTAATCTTGACGTGTTGACTTATTCTACTATTGATAAAAGATCCAATTAAATAACCAAATGATACAAACATCAAAGACCAACCAAACTGGACGGCACTCATGCCAAATGTATTTTGAAATATAAAGGTTGATGCTTGGTTAAATGCAATGAAAACACCGTATAAAATCATCACACAAAAAACATGTCCGAGAAAATGGCGGCTTGTGATCAGTATTTTATAATCAGTTAATGTTTTTTTAAGTGAAAAAGATTTCGCTTCATTTTTTCTTAGTGTTTCAGGTAACAAAAATAATACCATAAAAAATAAAGCCGCCCCCATTATCACTAAAAAGGCAAAGTTAAATCGCCAACCAAATATATTTTGAATATATCCACCAGCAAGTGGTGCTAGAATCGGAGTGACTGACCACGCCATGCCAATATAAGAAGCAATTTTTGACATTTCTTGATCATTAAAAATATCACGCGCAATAGCACGAGACATTACGCTTGGCGCCCCTGCACCAAAGCCTTCGAATATCCGCGCAATAAGAATAACCGTTATTGAATTTGCCATGGTACAAACAATACTACCTATGGTAAAAAGTAATAATCCAAATAACGCAATGGGTTTGCGACCAATATGATCGGATAGAGGACCATAAATAACTTGGGATGTCGAAAAACCCAGAAAATACATCATAATTGTTATTTGAACTGCACGAGCATTAGTATGCAATTCAGTTACAATGTGAGGTAAAGATGGAATATAAATATCAACGGCAGTTTGCGCAACAATCACTAATAATAAGATGTAGCAAGTCATTTTGCCTTTTGATACTTGAAGTGCTTTATCGTTTTTAGTCACAGTATTTATACCATTAAAACAATTATATTCTGTTATCATAACACTTGTATTACAACCAAGCACTAACGTATTTATAACAAATTTAAACATCCACGATAATATGTAATAACATATTAAATGTATTTACTACCATCTCGGACTGGGGCGATATCCCACTAGCGACTTATAGTGTTGAAGCATTCTTTGTATTTCACGAATATCATTTTCAATATTCGATAAATGATCTGCCAAACTTTCTATAATCATGGCTATTGAAGTGTTTTCTAATAATTCAGTCCTAATGTTCGCAAGTAAATTAAGTTTATCAAATCCACCTATTCTTTTTATTTCTTTATTGATTTCTCCAAAATCATGATAAACCATATTTACTTTACTGTAGATATCTTCTTCATGTTGAAATTTTTGAAATGATTTTCTTTTTTGTAATATCAAAAAATGTTTCATTAATAAATCATAACGATTTTTAATTTGAATAGACATGTCTATTTTTATCTGTTTTTCCGAAGCACTCATCATGAATTTCCCTTTTTTGATATGAAAATTCACTCTATCACAATTGAAATAAAAAATTTGTAAGCCTTTTATTAGATCACCTGACAGCACTTAAATATTCTTGAAGTGAATGTGTTTTTTTGAAAAGTAATTATTCTCAATTTGTTTAGAAAACTTAACAAAGCATTCTTAATATTAACTTAAAATTGGACTCCATCTTGAAGGCATAAAGCTTATCCCTCTGCTTTATTATTTAGAAGTAATATTGAAAATTTATTTGAAGAGCGCAGGCATTTTAATTGGGTCATAAAATAAGGCGGCGCTTGAGAAAATTCTGACAGTTATATTATGCTAACTTAGAAAAAAGAATAAATCACACTATTTAAAACTGGTAGGCACGAGTGGGATCGAACCACCGACCACTACCATGTCAAGGTAGTGCTCTACCACTGAGCTACGTGCCTGTATTTTTGCTCTTTAGGAAAGTTGCGCATCTTACACTAATGCATGAGTAAAATCGATAAAAAATTCAGTTTGAACTAGGTTGTAGAAATAATTAAATACAAAATTAAATTCAAGGCATATAATAAGCATACTCTTTATTTCCATTTTGCCCAATTTTATTAACACTTTATGAAAATTCACCCAACCTAGTAATCGCTTCATTTGAAGCATTTACTTTGCTAAAGAATATTCAATTTCAATTTCATCATTACAAAATAAATAAAATTTGTAATTTAAGCAAAATAATACTTACGTTAATTACAGTACTACTTAACTCATTTAGTAAATTTTTCACTAATTTACCTATATTTTTTATTTTTTAGAAATTATTAATATGCAATTAAATTAATAACTCTCAGTTGTTATTAGAGGTAATAAATCCTTAATACTGTTTTTGTATATTGGCCAACGGAATTTATAGGAAATTTATCTAGCAAATTTTGTGTTAGAAAAATTAGAATTTTAATATAGGAAATTTAGGAGAAATTCGAAATGGCAGAACAACTATTGAGTGTTCAAGCAGGATTATTGGAAGCTGAATCCAAAAAAATGAATGAGGAGCAAGCGAAAGAAGCAGTTGATACATTACAAGGAGCATTAGCATCACACACGAGCGCTTCACGTAACGCAGCGCAAGCAACTTTAGCGAGTACTATGTTAACGGGTTTTAGTTGGTTTGCAAAACAAGGTAGCGCCGCCACGTCAACAGTATTACATCGTTCTGTTCAAGCGCTAGGCGCTATACCTGTTTGGGGTGCCAACGTGGCATCAGAAGTAGTAAGAAATCCAAAAGCTTCGGTTCAAAAAGCCCTAGTTACAGGTGGTGTTAAAGCATTAGCATTAACAGCTTATTTAATGTATGCCATGGATCCTTCATCACAACAAGATACTTTATCTGCGGCAATGAAAGAGCAATTTCAACTTTTAATAGCCCACACAGCGATTGATGTCGGCGTTGATGCCGTTGAAGAAGCTGTAACTTATTTTACAAAACGAGGCCCTTCATTAACTCAAGGTGCTGACGAATCTGTTTAACATCTTATAGATAAATCAATTAACCCCAAAATATAATTTTAACTCGTTTTGGGGTTTTTTATTAAATTCAACATCCAAATCGCCACGCCCACAATCACGACAGAAGCCAAGTCATCCACTAAATAATGCCAACCTAACCCCAATGTCGAATAAATCGTAATTAAACCAAAAATAATTAATGGCCCTCTTACCCATTTAATCGACTTAATGGCATTTAACATAATTAACGCCCAAATCACATGAAACGAGGGAAAACTAATCATTCCTGACGCCCCACTCACCGTCAGGGGTAACCCATTCCTAATTTCATGAAGTCGAATCACTGGCGCATACTGAGTTTCAGTAAAATGCGGATTGGTAATAACAGCGGGCGGTGCTGTAGTGGGGAAAAAATAAAAAATTAACCCCCCTATGATTATCGTTAATAAAATTAAACTGAAATATTGGTTTAACTCTGTTTCTTTTTTAAGACTAGCTAATAAAAAAGGGACCAGTATCATTAAAATAGGTAACTGTGTGTAACAAAACTGTAAGAGATGATGCAAGAGTGGATGCGCTAAAGTAAAATTAAAAACGGCATTAAAGTTATATCCTAACAATTGATCAAGATGATTAAAAAAAACATCTTGTGTTGGAAAAGGGGTAGTACTGATCGCCGTGGTAAACACATATATAATAAAAACTACCACATATAACACCCACAACGTTTGCAAAATTAAACTGGTTCTTAGCATTTGATTTCGCAAACTATAAGCAGCAAGATAAATAATAAAAATAACTGGCATGCCATAAAATAATTCTATCGGTGCAATCAAACCAATTTGATAATGAAAAAATAAATGATTTAATACTAATGCAAAAAATGTGAGTAAAAATAAAATAAGTGATAACACGACTTTCGTGCCACAAGCCGAGTAAATTGCATCTAAAGCGGATAAAAACCAATGTCGTTTTTTGCTGCCGCAAGACGCAGAAATATTAGGATCTGCTTCATTCAAGGTCATTTATCTTCTTGTAATTTCAAGTAGTTAGTGAATAGATACATAGGTTAAAAAGCAATCGTTAATGAGTATTATATACATAAAACCATTGTTTGCAAGCGTCAAATCAACCACTCTTGTCTTAATTGCTGTATTTCATCACGCAAATTTGCCGCTTGTTCAAATTCTAAATTTTTAGCATGTTGAAACATTTGCACTTCTAATTTCTTAATATGTTTACTCATTTCTTTCACGCTCATTTTTGCGTAATTTAATTTATCTTTGCTCGGCATGCTCAATTTATTTTTTGCTTTTCCTGACGCGCTATAAGCACCTTCCATAATATCTTGCACGGCTTTTTTAATCCCTTTTGGCGTAATATTATGTTGTTTATTATAAGCAAGTTGTTTATCTCGCCGTCGAGTCGTTTCGGTTAACGCTCGGTTAATCGAACCTGTATTTTTATCCGCATATAAAATAGCTTTACCATTAATATGACGAGCAGCTCGCCCAATTGTTTGAATTAAGGATCGCTCTGAACGTAAAAACCCTTCTTTATCTGCATCTAAAATCGCGACTAAGGAAACTTCTGGCATATCTAAACCTTCGCGCAATAAATTAATACCGACTAAAACATCAAACTCGCCTAATCGTAAATCACGAATAATTTCCACACGTTCAACTGTATCAATATCAGAATGTAAATAACGCACTTTTACGCCGTGCTCGCTCAAATATTCCGTTAAATCTTCAGCCATTCTTTTAGTTAAGGTGGTAACCAGCACTCTTTCATTTACCATCACGCGTTGATTAATTTCAGAAAGCAAATCATCCACTTGACTACCAACCGGTTTAATTTCAATTTCAGGATCAACTAATCCAGTGGGTCTGACAATTTGTTCAGCGGTATTATCTGATTGTTCTTGTTCATAAGGACCCGGTGTTGCTGAAACATAAATTAACTGGCCGACGAGTTCTGTAAATTCATCAAAACGTAATGGCCGATTATCTAACGCTGAGGGCAAACGAAAACCAAACTCAACTAACGTTTCTTTACGTGATCGATCACCACGATACATGCCGCCAATTTGCGGCACGGTGACATGTGATTCATCGATAATAAATAAAGCATCATCAGGACAATAATCAAGTAATGTTGGTGGCGGTTCGCCAGGTGCTCGACCAGATAAATAGCGTGAATAATTTTCAATGCCCGAGCAATAACCTAATTCATGCATCATTTCGATATCAAATTGCGTGCGTTGTTCAAGCCTTTGCGCTTCGACTAATTTATTATTTGCGCGTAACTGATCTAAACGACTTTTTAATTCTTCTTTGATTTGATCAATCGCATCTAAAATAGTATCCCGAGGTGTTACATAATGCGTCTTAGGAAAAATCGTGATGCGCGGAATTTTTTGTAACACTTCACCTGTTAAGGGATCAAAAATTTGTAATTGATCAATTTCATCATCAAATAATTCTACTCTAACAGCTTGTGATTCTGAATCGGCAGGAAAAATATCAATGACATCGCCTATTACGCGATAGGTTGCGCGTCTTAAATCTAAATCATTGCGTGTATATTGCATTTCAGCTAAACGTCTTAATAATTCTCGTTGATCTAGTTGGTGTCCTTTGGATAAATGTAACACCATATTTAAATAAGTTTCTGGCGCACCCAAACCATAAATCGCCGAAACCGTTGCCACGATAATACAATCTCGTCTCTCTAAAATGGCTTTAGTGGCAGATAAACGCATTTGTTCAATATGATCATTTATCGACGCATCTTTTTCGATATAAGTATCACTTGATGGCACATAGGCTTCAGGTTGGTAATAATCATAATACGAAACAAAATATTCTACGGCATTGTCGGGAAAAAATTCTTTCATTTCACCATAAAGTTGCGCAGCCAAGGTTTTATTTGGGGCCATAATTAAAGCTGGTCTTTGTGTTTGTTGTAATACTTCTGCGATAGTAAATGTTTTTCCCGAACCAGTTACACCAAGTAAAGTTTGATGTCTTAATCCATCATTAATACCATCAACTAAACTCGCAATAGCAGCAGGTTGATCACCATTTGGTTGAAAAGAAGAATTTAATTCAAATCGCTTTTTACTCATCGTATTATTTACTTTGTCTACCTTTATAATCTTAGGAAAGAGGTTATTATATGCGAATTCAATGATCAACTCGTTTAAGGAGTGAATATGAAATCTGATTTATCCCACCGTATACAAACCATCAAACCTTCTGCAACACTTGCAGTTGCAGCCAAAGCACAAGAATTAAAAGCCCAAGGTAAAGATATTATCGGTCTGGGAACTGGCGAACCAGATTTTGATACACCCGAACACATAAAACAAGCAGCTATCAAAGCGATGCAAAATGGCAAAACGAAATATACCCCTGTTGATGGTACGCCCGAACTTAAAAAAGCTATCGTTGATAAATTTCAACGAGACAATCAACTAAGCTACGAATTAAATCAAATTTTAGTTTCCTGTGGTGCTAAACAGAGTTTTTTTAATCTTGCAATTGCTTTACTTAATCCTGGTGATGAAGTCCTTATCCCTGCCCCCTATTGGGTGAGTTATCCCGATATCGTGAGCTTGATGGGTGCAATCCCGATTTTTATTGACGCGCCAGAATCTCAACATTACAAAATCACTCCCGAGCAATTGCAACAAGCCATCACTGCAAAAACAAAATTAATGATTTTAAATAGTCCATCAAATCCTACCGGCATGTGTTATTCGCAAGCAGAATTAAAAGCTTTAGGACAAGTATTATTAGCCCACCCCAATATCATGATTGCCACTGATGACATTTATGAACATATTTATTGGCGTGATGAACCTTTCGCCAATATTTTAATGTGTTGCCCAGAACTTTATGACCGAACGATTGTCATAAATGGCGTTTCAAAAGCTTACGCCATGACGGGTTGGCGCATCGGTTATTGTGCCGGTCCACAAAAACTGATTGCCGCAATGAAAAAAGCGCAATCGCAATCTACATCAAACCCTTGTTCAATTGCGCAAGCTGCCGCAACCGCTGCGTTAAATGGTGATCAACAATGTGTGCGAAACATGGTAAAAGTGTTTCATCAACGCCATGAAATTTTAATACAGAAATTAACACAATTACCTAATTTATCAGTATTACCTTCTGATGGTACTTTTTATAGTTTCCCTAACGTTCAAGCATTTATTGATAAAAGTCCCAATTTAAAAGACGATGTCGAATTTTCTGAATTATTATTAAATGAAGTGGGTGTCGCCTTAGTACCAGGTACTGCTTTTGGTATACCAGGTTGCATTAGATTATCATTCGCGTGCAGTGAACAGACCTTATTAGATGCACTAAATAGAATATCTAAGGTATTAAATTAATATAACTATTGACCTCCGCCTACCATATCAGTACTATAGCGCTCTCAAATCAATGAGCTGATTCCCCGATAGCTCAGTCGGTAGAGCAAGTGGCTGTTAACCACTGGGTCGGCGGTTCGAGTCCGTCTCGGGGAGCCATAATCGCTAACAAAATCAATTTTCTATATCACCATCGTGATTCCCTACAATTACAGGGATTAAATACGCTGAGTTGTTTTTCAATATCAAATAAATCACTACCTAGCTAACTAAACATAAAGACAAGTAGTTATTATAAATTGCAGCTGTTATAACATATGTTATAATAATGTTATATGGGATTTTAGATGACTTGCTTATGAAAATAAAAGTGACAACAGTGGGTAATTCAACCGGTATTACCTTACCAAAAGAAGTTCTTAATAAATTAGGTGTTGCTAAAGGTGATAATTTATATCTCTATGAGACCGAAGATGGTTATAAAATTACTTCTTATAATGAAGATTTAATTAATGAACTAGAATTAGCAAAAGAAATTATGCGTGAAGATAAAGAATTATTAAGAGTTCTTGCTAAAAAATGACTGTTGAACCAAAATGGATTTCTTTAGAAACTGCAATTTTTATTCATGACTCTCAAATTAAAGAACATGGTGGCAGTTCAGGACTAAGAGACGAGAATTTATTATCATCTGCAATTAATCAACCAAAATTTTCATATCAATATGGAAAAATCTCAATTCCTGAATTAGCTGCTGATTACGCCTATCATCTCTGTAAAAATAATCCTTTTATAGATGGAAATAAACGTACGGCTTATGTTGTATCTCGATTATTTTTAAAACGAAATAAGTATGAATTTAAAGCTTCAATATCTAATCGGCTTATAATATTTATTAATCTTGCTGATAATAAAATTGAAAAAGAAAATTTAGCACAATGGTTTGACGAAAATACAGAAATCATTTTTTAATAATATATACTTATTACGAATGAGTTTTAGGAATTTTGCGAATCCAAGATTTGGAAATTCTGAGTCAATAACGCCCCCAACTCTATTTTATATTCAGCAAAGTTTTCAAAAAAACCTAATGTGGCTTCTTTAAAATCGTGTCGTTTCGATAAGCATGTGTGACAAGCATTACCCGCTTAATTTACTCTAATGTGACAAAATCCAACTATTAGAGGCGGTCACTAATGAGTAATTCAATAACTAAATCGATTCCAACGATTGAAGGTGTAAAAACCGAATTTATCACTTGGCGTGAGAATCGTGGCAATCGAAGGAAAATACCGGATTCATTATGGGAGGAAGTATTCAAACTCCTGCCACACTATACTAAGTCAGATATATTAGTTTCTTTGGGTATCAATTCATTACAATTAAAACGAGCACAAGCACGAATAAATAAGGTTAAATTTAATCCTGAACCTAAAAATTCAGCATCATTATTTGTTGAAGCTAAACCACTATCTAATATTACATCATCAAGTAATACGAATAATATCGAAAATACCATAGAAATACATCGAACAGATGGTGTCATTTTAAAAATTAAAAATATTAGTCAAAATAGTGTGTCGATTTTAATTGATCAATTTCTAGGGTAATAGCGATGTTACAGATCACACCTCAGCACCGCTTATTACTGGCAGTTAAGCCGCAGGATTTTCGTAAAGGTGTTGATTCACTAAAAGCGGTATGTAAACAGCAGTTATTAATCGATCCCTTTTCTGGGACGATTTTTATCTTTGTTAATCGATCAAGGACATCAGTCAAAATTTTAGTCTATGATGGTAATGGATTTTGGCTATGTCAAAAACGATTTTCTAAAGGGCAGCTAAAATGGTGGCCAACAATGGAAGATAATACTTATTCGATATCTTCAGCTAAATTACACGTATTATTAGCACAGGGTGATCCGCGATTGAGCGCAGTCCCTGACGATTGGCGACAGCTATCAAAGTAATTAAGCCGCTAGTGATAACAAAGTGAGTTGTTGCTGGTAACACCACGGCAACCATTTTTTAGGTTCTTTAACAACTTGATTTTTATATTCTTGCAGTGCAGTTAAGTACTGAAAGGGATTTTCATTGGCTAGCGCACAGGTATGGATCACACTGGTTAGCACCCCGCCAATCATCGCACCATATTCTGTCTTATAAAATAACCAAGTACGTCTTCCCCTTATTGGGATCTTCAAATTTTGTTCTAATCGATTATTGTCAAGGGGTGCTCCGGGTATTCTTAAAAACTGCGTGAGAGCATGCCAATGTTTTAGCATATATTTGATTGCTTTACCTAGTGAACTATTGGACTCTACAAGACTTTCATTGAGTTGTTTATTTAAGTAATCAAATAAATCTTTTACTATTTCACTGCTGTGTTCTTGATGATATTCCATCCTCTCATGTGCTGATAATACTTTTGCTTTTTCCTCAATTTGATAAATTTGACTAATAGCATGGGTCACTGTGTTGTATTCATATGGAAAGAATTCTCTTAAATCGTCAAACTTTCTGAAGGCATGACTTAAACAATGATACACGATGGTTTTAACGTCTGATGGAATATTGCGACTTAGTGCATCACACATTTGTATTACATTGCTATGATTAGCGCGTCGTTTTTTTAATAGTTTTTCGATATTTTCACCCGCATGTTGAGGGCTATTATAAAACAGTGCAATTTCATGTTCTTTAGATATGGCCAAAAATCCAGTTGTGAACATAC
>CAYGUK010000051.1:0-27290 GCA_964352985.1 uncultured Legionellales bacterium | reverse complement strand
CTTCGTTTTTATTCACAAACATTCTTGCAAAAACGGGTGGGTCCATATAAGTTACATTCTTATTTTATAATTAATATTAAGAATAAATTATTCTACTAAGAAATATTAGTCACCAAACTTGGACTATTAACACCTTTAACAGACTAAATCCATTTCACCCAAAGGCATTAATATCCGTAATATATTTACCCAACACTAAATGATGAACATTATTGGTGCCTTCATAAGTATAAACCGCTTCGAGATTTGTCATGTGTCGGATCACATGATATTCCAGTGAAATACCATTTCCGCCTAATAAATTTCTTGCCATGCGCGCAATTTTAATTGCTTGTTGGCAACCATTCATTTTAGCCATGCACACCATTTCAGGTATCACTTTATTTTGATCGCGTAATGTGCCGATACGATAATTTAGCATTTGCGCTTTGGTGATTTCAGTAAACATTTCAGCAAGGTCATATTGAATTAATTGGAATGAGGCAATAGGTTTATCAAATTGAATTCGCTCTTTACAATACGCCGTGGCAATTTCAAAACAAGCCATCGCAGCGCCAATCGCCCCCCAAGCAATACCAAAACGCGCTTGCGTTAAACAACTGAGTGGCGCCCCTAATCCTCTTTCACTGCCGGGCAAATAATGACTATCGGGTACAAAGCAATTATCAAAAACTAATTCCCCCGTAATCGACGCACGCAAAGACATTTTGTAATGTAATTCATTTTGTTGAAAACCTTTCGTGGCTTTTTCAACTAAGAATCCGCGAATGCCATTTTCAGTGTTCGCCCAAACAATCGCAAGATCAGCAACAGACGCATTCGTGATCCACATTTTTGCGCCATTTAAAATCCATCCGCCATCAACTTTTTTAGCGAAAGTTTTCATTTCAGCAGGATTTGAGCCGACATCAGGTTCAGTTAAACCAAAGCAGCCTATTAGTTGTCCCTTGGCCATTTTAGGCAGAAATTGTTTTTTCTGTTCCTCACTGCCGTAACGATAAATCGGATACATGCAAAGCGAACTTTGCACCGAAACAAAACTTCGTAAACCACTATCACCGCGTTCTAATTCCTGACAAATCAGACCGTAAGACACATAGCTTGCTTCACTCCCACCATATTGTTCAGGTAACGTCACGCCATATAATCCAAGCTCAGCACACTGTTCAATAAATTCATGTGGATAATAGGCTTTTTCATAAGCTTCACACATTTTTGGTGTGACTTCTTCATCAACAAATCGACGCACGTTATCACGAATCATTTTTTCTTCTTCGCTTAGTAATTCATCTAATAATAAAAAGTCTTGCATGTTAAATCTCCTTAACTCGCGTGGATTGGGTAACACCAAGCATGTTGACGACATGCTGGATAATATCATCTCGACTAGGTAACACTGTTTGCCATGAGTTACCCGTTGGAATATAGGAATCTTTTCCGGTGAGCCTTTTAATTGCAGGCAATCGCGGTAACGATTCGACAAATAATGTAATTAATTCTTCACTGATTGAACCAGTTTGTCGACATTCATCGACAATTAAAACATGTTGGCAATCTTTAATGGCATTTAATAATGCCTCTTTGGGCAAAGGTGATAACCAACATAAATCGATAATTTTAATGTTGAGTTGATATTCATCACGTAATATTTTTTCTGCTTGCCGCGATAAATAGTAACCATTGCCATAAGTCACAATGGCAAGCGAATTTGATTCACCATAAACATCAACTTCACCAAATTTAATTTTTTCATTTTCAGGTGGATAGGCATGTAACCATAATTGATCCCCTGCTTCATGACAATCTTTCGTCATGTAAAGGGCAATAGGTTCTAAAAATATCACCACACGATTTTCTTTTGCCGCTAAATAGATGGCTTCGCGTAATAGTTTTACTGCGTTTAATCCATTCGACGGACAAGCAACAATCACGCCCGGTAAATCACGAAGAGCCGCTATTGAATTATCATTATGAAAATGTCCGCCAAACCCTTTTTGATAACCAAGACCTGCAATTCGCACCACCATGGGATTGGTAAATTGTTTGTTTGAAAAAAACGATAATGTCGCCGCTTCACCCCGAATTTGATCTTCTGCATTATGGTAATAAGCTAAAAATTGAATTTCAGGAATCGGTAAAAAACCATTGAGTGATAAACCTATAGCTTGACCTAAAATCGATGTTTCATCTAAGAGTGAATTAAATACGCGACGTTGACCAAAGCGTTTCACTAATCCCGCCGTCACGTGATAAACCCCACCTTTGGCGGCCACATCTTCACCAAATAAAACGATATTATCAAATTGCAACATCAGATCGGTTAATGCGTAATTAATTAATTGACTCATGTTTCGTGGTTTCGATAAATTCGCAAATTCACGGCCAAATGTTTTTTCGCGTAATTGCTCATTGATTATATTTTTTTGATAATGCGGATTTTGATCAGGAATAATTGATGCCATCACATCTTTTGCTGTTTTTAACGTCGGCGCTTTGATAGCTTTAGCACTCGCATCATCTACTTCTTTTGCAATAGCATTATATAATTCGATAATTTCATCTGCGTTCAAATAACCACATTCCATTAAGATGTTTGCAGAATGTAATAACGGATCATTAAATTCTTGTTGTTCAATAGTTTTTTCAGATAGATATAATTGCTCAACATCAGAACCCGCATGCCCCATTAATCGCACACATTTCATATGAAGAAAAACGCTTTGTTTTTTTTGTCTCGCGATTTTTGCGGCAAGAAGACTCGCATGATAAGTATCAGTTAAATTTAATCCGTCACAGGCGATATAATGAATATTGGTGCGATGAGAAACTGTATCACGGACCCAGTTTTTAGCTGTGGGCACTGAAATGGCGATACCATTATCTTCACAAATAAAAACTAACGGTAACGGAATGCTCGCATATTGTATCCAAGAAGCTGTGTTAAGCGCGCCTTGCGTCACCGAATGATTAAGGGAACCATCACCAAAACTACATAAGACCACACTGTTATTATTAAATTTCGTTTTTATGTTTAAGCCTTTTCCGAGTGTTAGCGAAAAAGCACACCCCACAGCTTTGGGACAATGCGATGCAATGGTTGAGGTTTGTGGTGGTACGTTTGCGGCTAAGGAACCAAATACTTTATGACGACCACCGGATGCCGGATCAGACTTTGCCGCCAAAAAAGAAAGCATTAAATCATAAGCAATATCAACATCACCTAATTGCTTTAAACGTTCTATCATAAAAGCGCCACTGCGATAATGTAAAAATGCCGGGTCGTGAACAGAAAAAGCATGAGCAATGGCCGCATTACCTTCATGTCCACTACTCCCAATCGTATAAAAACTTAAATTTTGTTCTTTTAATTCGCGAGATTTTAAGTCGAGTAAGCGTGATAAAATCTGCGAAGCAAACATGCTAATGAGCGCTTCTTTAGCGATATGTTTGATTTCACTTTGTAATGGCGGCAATTGTTTTGCTTTGACTCTTGTTGCAAAATTCTCGGCAATAATTTGTGCCCGATTTAACATACGTTTTCCTAACTCGCTGATAACAGAATTTCAGCATGATAGCATTTTTATCAGTATTGGGTACAATACAGAAATTTGATTCCTAAGAGGTTATTCCTTTTAGACACGGAAAAATTTTAATAAGAGGAGCACAGTAATGCCGACATGGCAAAAAGTCATTTACGCAATATTAATGTTAGGGTTAGCATTTTTTATCTATTACAGTATAAAAAGTAATCCGAACTGGTTTAGCAAAGAAAAATTTATGAAGAGTTCTTATGTGATGGCTGTGCTAGCTTTAGCTCTCATTGCCTTTATTGGGCTACTGGTTTTCTCACTCCGCCATTAACGTAAGAAATTTAACACCGCTTCATTAAAGACAACTGGATTTTCAATATTCGCACTATGACATAAGTGAGGTAAAACTTGCATGCGCGCATCAGGAATGTTATCCGCTATAACCTTAGCGACAGTGGGTGGGGTTAAAATATCATCTTCGCCAACTAACACTAAGGTTTTATTTTTGATCTGATGAAGTTTTGCTGCCACATCATGCGTAACACAAGCATTCAGTTGATTTTTAAAATCTAAGGGTTGTTGTAAATAAGGATAAGCAGCAATACTTTCTACAATTTTTTCAACCATCATAGGGTTAGCAAAAAAATTTGAAGAATAATTCCAAGGTAACATATTTTTTATTAAGGCATTGATATCAAGATTTGAATCAATTAATTTACCCATGCTTTGTAAAACAAATTCGGTGCGAGAATAATGTTCTGCAAATGTGGCAAATAAAACAAGTTTATCGATTAGCGCTGAATTTTTTAACGCCATTTGCTGAGCAATAGCCCCACCCAAGGAGTGCCCCACTACATGGGCTTTTGTAATATTTTGGGTTTTTAAAAATTCGATACAATCTTCTGCCATCATCGCTGTTGTATACGGGTAGTCAGGCGCACGACTACGACCTGCACCACGATTATCAATTAAAAAAACTTGATACGATTTTGTAAAAGCATCAACTTGCCCAATCCAACTGCTAACATCAAAACTTAAACCTGAAATTAATAATAATGGAAACCCTTGTCCATGAATTTCATAATACATATCAACATCGTTTACTTGTATGTTAGGCATAACTTCACTCTAAGATTTAGGAAAAATGATAATTGCCATCATAAAGGATTTTATCGTCAAGTGAAATAATTGCGGAATCAAATATTAAATCCATATGAAAAGTGTTGCTAAGCTTACCGGATAATCCAAAATGCAAGCCTGGGGTGCGTTCTATAAATGAGGCATTAATCGGATAGAGTTGGGATAATCCGATGTTTGTCCCAAAACCGATTTCTTCAATGTCGCGATGATTATCGTGATGATTAAAATAAAACTCTAAATCTTCATAAAGTTCTTTATCGTCACACTTAAAATCAATAATTCTACCTTTCTCAATTGTTAAATGAATGGGTGAGGTAATTAATCCATATTTTTCGATAAAAGGTACTTTAGCTAATATTGCTCCGGTGAAATATAATTCGCCATTAATTTTTCTAGATAATCCTGCAACTTCAGCGGGTAGACATTCACCATAAGCGAGACCGTTTAAATTTGTCCATTTAGAACTAGCAGAAATATCGATGTCGATATGACTCTTGTTTTTATCCGTGATATGTAAATGCTTACCTTCAACCAAGCGTTGTTGCAACTGTAAGTTTAATTCATTCAATTTTTTAGGTGAGTGGTAATAGACTTCGTTAAATTGTTCACCCAAATCAACTAACATCACAACTTTTGCAATGTGATCGTTAATCAATGCCTGTAAGGGATGAAGTTTATTTTCATACTTTTCTTCATCAAAGTTTAAACGAAAACGATCAAATAAAACGACAACTAAATCGGCTTTTAATAATAAACGTTGATCAACATTTATCAGCTCATTTGAATTGATAGCATAACACACAGACTTATTATTATATTGTTGATAATATTCTACAATGAATTGGTAATCTTCATCGAAGACAAAACCAATATTAAAGTGGGTCTTGTCTTCGATTTCCGGATGTTTTTCTAAGTAATATTTAAAGTGTGCTAATGCATCTGTATTAGCAATAATCATTTTTCTGTAATATTATTTTTTTTCACTTGGCTGAGTTGGCTAATATAAGTTGCCATTAATGCATTGGTTTCTTTAGCGATTTCACGTAATTGATTTGGGGTTGTATCTTTGTAAAATTTTTGTAATTGAATTTTTTGGGTATTTGTTTTCATCAGAGTCACCTTTATTGTTTAAATTATTGAAATCCATTATCAAAAAATTAAATTAGAATGTTGAATTAATGCTCCTTGCTAATCATCCATTCTACAAGAATGGATGATGTTTAATACGTAGTTTAGATGAAATTGAATTAAAAAAAAAGGCATAATTTTGGGGTAATTTAGTGGGTAATGCGGATGGGATTTTTAGTTTGTCAATTGCCACCGTATATAATCACATGTTTTTAATTAAGCAAAATGACGCCATTGCAGATAATGGGGAGAATAATTCGGGCGATTAACCGCAATTGCTGCAACATAATTTTCGTTAGGTTCAAAAGCATGTAAACTCCAACCCGCCGCGGCATTGGGATCGCTTTCGATATTGAGCAAACGAGCCGGCTGGCCGGGAGTGAGTGTCACCGCAAATTTTGATAACCGGTAAGAGAGTCCTTGCCCTACTGCTTTAATGAAAGCTTCTTTTCTTGTCCAAGCATTAAAAAATGCAATTTGTTTAAACTCATCTGGCACAAGACAATATTCTTCATATTCTTTTTCAGAAAAAAACCGTTTTGCAATTTCATTCGCTTCACAATCGTGTAATAAATATTCAACATCGATACCAACATCATATCGATAAGCAAAAACATAAGTCGCCATATCATGTGAATGTGATAAATTAAAACGTAAAGAATCTGGATTTTGTTCTGGGGCGATTTCAGGTTTACCGTGAGCGCTATATTGAAAATTAACTTCCTGCGGCAATAAGGATAAATAATCCGCTAATAAAAATCGTAATATTCCGCGTGCGATAATAAATCGATTGCGATGCTTAGCAAATTTAAAACGGGAAGCACGTTGACGTTCTTCCTCATTGAGAACGCGCCAATAAATTTCACTACGTGCTTCATCTTGAGGTAAATCTGCCCGCCAAATATGCAGGTCTGATTTATTTAGGGATACAGAATCATTCGCTGACTGCCAGCGTTCTTCGACTATTTCCATTACACCATTCCTGTTCGCTATCTGACCTTATCTTAACGGATAAGTGACGTCCATGTAAATACTTAAAACATACGATTTTCTGTCATATTTTAATCAATTCACACAAAATTGATTGTAGCGAAACTTGAACTCATCACGCTATGGCGGATCTCTCAAGCTAGAAACTTTAAAACAATGACATATCAATCACGTGTAAGATTTGATAATAAATCTAAAATCCCACGCCGTTTTTGATATGTCTTTTAAATTAATTTTAATACTTCAATTTATATTATCTAAAATCTTGAAACCACACCTACAGGGGTTGGAATGCCATTTTGATTTTTCGCTACTTCAAGGGCTTCGCGCCAATTAATGTTATAACGATATTTAGATGCTTGTTGACGTAAAATTGCCATCGCTTTTGAGGTATCTTTTTGCGGATGATATTCGTCATCAGAAAGTGGCATGTGTGCTTCTAATAAAACTTTACCATTGGCAACACCAACACGATATGGTGAATTTATAATTCTGACTTCTGGTGATTGATTTCTTGCTAACCAAACAGAAACAGGCATTAATTTACCTTCGTCATTGAGTTGATCACCATCGTGTAAACTCGATTTTTTACCCATCATAATTGCATCGTATAAATCTTTAATATCAGCACGCCACATACGAATACAACCTGAGCTGACTCGACGGCCTACTGCGGACTGATCATTTGTGCCATGAATTAAATAGCGACCATTATCTAAATTAGTGCGAATTTTAAATTTACCTAACGGATTATTGGGACCTGCTTCGACGACATCAGGATAATATTTTCCGGTTGTTTTAAAGTGAGCTGCTTGAATACTTTTTGTTGGTTTCCAAGTTGGATTTTTTACCGTCTCTGTAATTCTAGCGGGTTGCCCAATTGGCGTGACGGGTGTTTTCCAACCTCTACGACCAATACCAATAGGATAGGTTTTCACCACATTTTGTCCAGGTGGATAATAATATAAACGTAATTCAGCTAAGTTAATAAAAACACCTTGATACAGACCCTCTGGTGTTTCAGGTAAAATAAAACGATCAGGAATCACAACCAACGTACCTGATTTAATTTTATGTTGTGGATTGATCCGTGGGTTAGATTCAATCATTTCATAAATACCAAGATCGTATCGTTGGCCAATACGATATAATGTATCACCTGCTTTCGCTTTAATCGTGAAAACATCTCCCACAACTTTATGACCACCGGGTGGTAGTTCGAATGTTTTAGCTTGGAGATGACTCGTAAAACTTAATATCATAAAAACTAATATAGGCTTTAGGGTATATTTAATTAACTTCATTATTTTTCCTCTCTACCAAAATGATGTTATTTTACTGAAATAGTGTAAATAAACACCGGTCTATTATTCTCGATTTTATATAGTTTTACCACTCGTTAAAATTGTGGAAAAAAAACTTATAGGCTAAATGATAATAAAATCATTAATACTTTTCATGAGAAATCATATTCACCATTTTGTGCCATGTCCTGTAATCGTTTAATCCGATCGCTTGTACTGGGATGAGTAGAAAACCACTCTACTAACTTTTGACTATGTAACGGATTGATAATAAAGAGATGCGCCATAGCAGGATGCGCTTCACTATTTGCTGAATAAGTGTTGTCTTTTGCTTGTTCTATTTTTTCTAAGGCGCTGGCTAACCATAATGGATGACCGCAAAGTTTTGCTCCACCCGCATCTGCCGCATATTCTCGTGAACGCGAAATCGCCATTTGAATCAATCCCGCAGCCATTGGTCCTAAAAACATCATTAAAATACCACCGATAACAGAACCTGCCCCCTCTTCTCGATCACCACCAAATAATGAAGACCACATGGCCATATTCGCAATCATGGAAATAGCCCCTGCAATCGTTGCGGATACTGTCATAATTAAGGTATCACGATGCAATACATGCGTTAATTCATGCGCTAAGACGCCTGTTAATTCTTGGCTATTGAGTTGTTGCAAAATACCACTTGTCACAGCGACACTCGCATTTTGGGGATTACGGCCCGTGGCAAATGCGTTGGGTTGGGGATCGTCAATAATATAAATTTTAGGCGTTTTAATATTTGCCGTTTTAGCTAATTTATCTACTATTTCAAATAAACCCGTTGCATCATTGGGATTTATTTCTTGTGCTTGATACATACTTAAAACAATTTTATCTGAAAACCAATAAGCACTAAAATTCATCACCACAGCTAATATTAAAGCAATAATTAAACCCACTCGGCCACCTAATAACATTCCTATCATGAGTAATAATGCTGTTAATCCAGCTAATAGAAGTCCTGTTTTTATCATGTTCATGCGTTTCTCCAATTTATTTTCATCAAGCATTGTTCTGCTTGTTGGTCAGGAATTAAATTAATTTTGATCATTTTATCTTTAATCGAAAAATTTTTCACGTGGCTTCCACCACAAGAGATCGCTGCTTTTTGCCCTGCAATTGTTGCGTGCCAAATCCGTGGGTCATCAAGCCTAGAAACTTCAGGTATCATCGTGATGTGACAATCTTCTTCTAACCAAGATTGAAAAATATTATTAATATTTTGCTCGATTATTTTAATATTTTGATAAAACTCTTCACGATTAAATCCTTTTTTCTTTATTGATTTACCTAAGCGATAGACATCTTGACTTCCATCACAAGATATCCGAGATTCTTTAAGTGCTAAGTTGTCTAAACTAAAATGACCTAAAGAATCTTTGCTAACTTCTTTCTTCCAATAATCATTTGTCGCAGCATTCAAAGCGAGTGTCGCAATATGATCGAGGCTATGGCTAAAACTTAATTGCTGACGATAAAAATAATCAACTTGTAACGTAACCGAATTTTCTATTGATAAAGTGTTAGCATGTTGAGCCGAAAAAACATGGCCAACGAGAAATATCCAATTTAATGCACCGCGTTTAATCGGAATGTCTTGATCGACAAACAACTCACCTGTCTCAAGATTTCGCGCGACAATAATACAATCTGTAATTTCAATTGTTTCTTCATCGATAATTAAATTGCCTTTATCTGCGGGATGGTCAGGCCAATTATAATCGCGAGGATGAAAAGGCGTTACATCAGTAATAACAATAGCAAGATGCGATTGTGTAGGATGAGGTGCAAGATATAAAATATTTGCTTTTGCTTCTATGTCACCTTTTGCAAAAAGTATTTGAGTGCTCAGTCGTAATTGATTTAACAATTTAATCTTCCTTATTTACACGTATTAGTCTTTAAATAAGATCGCATTTTATTATTTCAATGTTAAAATATATGCGAATTGATTTTAAATGATATCCTTTACTTGTAGGAAAAAGGAATGGCCAATAAACCACTTGTCATTATCCACGGCTGGAGCGATAACGCTCGTTCATTTATAAAAATGGGCGAACAACTTGCAACTGCAACAAAACGCAAATATACCTTGATTAACCTCGCTGATTATATTTCATTAGATGATGATTTCATCATGGATGATTTAATCGATGCGATGCAAACAGCTTGGCTTAATAAAAAATTGCCCACAGAAGCGTTTAGTGTTGATGCCGTTATTCATTCTACGGGTGGCTTAATCATTCGCGCATGGCTTGCGCGCTATTATACTGGCACTACTGCACCGATTAAAAATTTAGTTATGTTAGCCCCGGCTAATTTTGGATCTCCGTTGGCACAAAAAGGTCGTTCCTTAATTGGCCGAATTATCAAGGGTTGGCGTGGCCAAAAACTTTTTCAAACAGGTACTAATATTTTAAAAGCTTTAGAAATTGCTAGTCCTTATACTTGGGATTTAGCTTTTAAAGATCGATTTGGCACGCAAAATTTTTATGGCGCAGGTAAAATTCTTTGTACGGTATTAGTGGGAAATCATGGTTTAACGGGCATTGCCGCTGCCGCAAATGAACCCGGCACAGATGGTGTCGTCAGAATTTCAACAGCGAATATGAATTCTGCGTATTGTGAAATCGATTTTTTAACCGATCCGCAAAATCCAACATTTAAAATAACACCATCAAAAGGAAATTTGGCTTTTGGTGTCATCGATGGTGAAAATCATCCTTCCATTACCGGCAATGATGGTGGTTATCGTAACAAAGATACGCTACCTACTATTATTAATGCGTTAAACGTTGATGACAAAAATTTTAATCAATGGATAAAAACACTCGCTCAAAATAATGTTCGCGTAATGGCAAACGGTAAAACATCTTTAAATAGTCAAGGATATCAAAATACCGTTTGTTACTGTCATGACCAACATGGTAATCAAGTAAAAGATTTCTTTCTTGAATTTTATGCTGAAGAAAAAAAAAATAAATGGCTTGCAGAACGCTTTCACACTGAAGTGATTCAAAGTGTTCACGCTTATGTTGATAATTATAGTTATCGCAGTTTATTAATTAATTGTACTATTTTAAATACGCTGTTTAATGCTTGTTGCCCACGATTAAATATTAGTCTCACTGCCATGCCAGAATTATTACAAAACGGTTTAGTGGGTTATCGTACGTTTGGAAAAAACGCAGTCGGCGCACTCATGTTAGATCATCAACAAGTGCCATTATTATTTCAAGAAAATCGAACTTTATTGGTCGATATTAATATTCGACGCGAACAAACAAATAAAGTTTTTCAATTAAAAACACTTTAACATTAGCGTATACGTTGCACTTTACATAATGTCTTAGTTCGCATATTCATAAATTCAGCGTAAGAACCACGAATATTTACAAACACCACCATATCGCCTGCTTGCATATGATAACAAGCAGGTTGTGCTTGAAATAAAGCGCTACCAATAAAAAATAATTGGTCACGTGCAATCTCAATGATCTGTGAATAATATAATCGTTGATGCTCTTTTAAAAACCGAACTTGGCCGAATACAATTTGCCACTCGAAAAATACGAAAAAAATTATTAACAAAAATGGTTTAGTTATCCGTAACACTTTAAACCCTCTTCACTTAAATCCTTTGTCTTATAGTATAGATGCAATATATACATATCGCGACATTTAATAAGATCAGCAACTTAAGACTAATCTGGTTGATGTTTACAATAACTTTCTTTCACCCAAATAGCTAAAACAACACCGATTAAACAACCAATTGGCAACACGGTAAATGCAACTTGATAAGCATAATTATTATAAATCCTAGCACCATGCATGAAGTGACCTGTCCAATTTAAATCGAGTATTTTACCCATGATGGGTTGTAGTAACGCGCCGAATATCACCGAAGCCATATTACAAAATGCGAGAGAAGTACCAGAGAGACGATGCGGATTAATTTCTGTCGATAAAGCATAAGACACCCCAACACCTGTATTGGCGACACCAAAAAGAAATAATAAAAGATAACATAAACTCATGGGTAAATTCGGCACATATAAAATAGCAGCTAAAATAACAGCGCAACACAAGGCAGAAATAATCATTAGGGGTTTACGTCGACCTAACCTGTCAGAGTAAAATCCAGCAAGAGGACCCGCAATAGCCCAACCAATAAAAATAAAACTATTCATACTTGCGCCTAACGTTAAACTTACATGATATTTAGCAGCAAGAAATTTTGGTCCCCACAATTCAGCAAGTGAAGCCGTAGGCGCATAAACAACTGCAGCAAAGCCAGCGTTGATCCACGATTGTTTATTAGATAAAACACATTTTAAATATTGCAAAATAGGTTCTGTTTTTTTTCGTCCTAGCGGTGCTGTTGAACGCTTTGGTTGATCTCGAACAATTAATCCAATTAATATAGCTAAAATAAAAAACGCTAATGCAATTAACTGCATGGTATCGCGCCAACCAATTTTTTCAACAACTAAAGACATCGGCGCATCACCTATTGCTGCGCCAAACATCCCAATTGCTTGCGTAAAACCGGCAAGTAAACCAAACCGATTCGGCGGAAACCAAAGTGACGCTAATTTTAAAGCACCAACAAAAGCAAATGACGCAGAAAATCCGATTAATAGACGGGCCATCTCTGCCACGGCTAAATTTTGTGCGAGGCTAAATATATAAGCCGCTATCGCACATAATACAGCCATAACAGTTAATAATCGATGTGGACCAAATCGGTCAACCAACACTCCAACAGGGATTTGCATCGAAACATAAGCATAGTAAAAAAACGCCGATAAGCTACCCAATAAAAAAGCATCAATATGAAATGACGCCGCTAATTGGTTTGCCATCACACCTGGGGAAACTCGAGCAAAATATTCAACGAAAAAAAACGCTGCGCCTAACGCCCATATTATCCAAGGACGATATTTTTTTGTATAATCGTTAATTATTATGTCTCCAATATGCTGTGCAAGAGAGACTTTATACGGAGTGTTTACGGAATGCAAGTAACAGCTGGATTTTGGCGAAGATTTTGTGCGTTATTTTATGATGGCTTAATTCTTTTAGCATTTTATTTTTTTATTACTGCAATATTAGTCTCTCTCAATCATGAACAAGCTATCAGTCCTCAAAATCACTATTTTCAAATTTTATTATTTTTAATCTGGGTAATTTTCTATCTTTTTTTCTGGTGTAAGTCGGGACAAACTATTGGCATGTTAGCTTGGGGAATAAAATTACAGAATCGACAAGGCAAACCCATTTCTATTTTTCAAGGCTTGTTAAGGTTAAGTTTTGCTATACCTAGTTATCTTTTTTTTGGATTGGGAATATTTATTATATTTTTTAGCAAGAAAAAACTCACTTTGCATGACCGACTCTCTAAAACTGAAGTCGTGATTATTAGAAAATAACTTTTTGCTAAACACTATTAATGTGTTTGGCTATCTTTATTTTATAATAATGCTTTTTCTTTACGTTGCAAAAAATATTCAAAATTTTTTTCATTTTCTGGATGACTTGTATTCATTATGGTATCCCAAAAGGAATCCAAAAACCGAAATTACTGACAGTATGAATTTGTTTTAAATACCAGAGTAAATGTAGAATTCGATGTATCCAATAAAAATATGTATCATGAATAATAAGTAATAACAGTAGTGTTAACCAACAATAAATTAAACTATTGTGTGACAAGTGAATATATAATTTCGAATAATCTGATTGATAAAATAAAGCAGAAAACAGGCCACGCAATAGGCAAAGACAATCATAGAAATAATAGATTGCTTTTATTGTAGCGCAAGATTGTTGGAAACAACGCTGTGTAACTTATGTTATTTTCGAAAATAATCTAACACTAAAATTTATTTAGTTTTAATCATAAGAAAAACACCGATCAAAGCAAAAAATAAAATTGGAATAAGCGCCGCCCACAAAGGGGGCATTTGATAAACCATACTGAATGGTCCGAATAATTGATTTGCAAAATAAAACACTAATCCAGCACCCACACCAGCGACAATTCTTAATCCCATGGTAACCGTCCGTAGCGGACCAAAAATAAAAGGGATCGCTAAAAATATCATGACTAAGGTAGCGATAGGTGCCAACACTCTTTGCCAAAAAGCAAGTGAATACTGACTGGCTTGTAAGCGGTTTTGTTGTCGATAACGAATATATTTATAAAGTTGATTTAATGACATTTCATCAGGACTAATGCTTGCTAAGGTTAACACTTTCGGATTAAGTTTGACGTGCCAATTTAATTTATCAAAATGCGAAGATTTTGTTTGTTGCATGCCGAGAAATTGCGTGCGACTCGCATCTTGTAACACCCATTGATCATTACGAAACGTTGCTGATTTAGCTACACCGGCATAAGCTAATTGATCATGATCTCCTAAAGTATACCATTTGATATCCCGTAAATTATTATGTGGTAAAACACGATTAACATAAATAAACGTATTTCCATCCCGCAACCACGCACCTTGTAAAGTTTGCATGGTTTGACCGCCGCTAATATCGAAAGCTTTACGCAATTCTGCAATGCGCAAGGCATTCGGTGCAATTACCTCACCTAAAAAAGTAACGATAACCATAATTATCACTGCCGCCATCATCACACTTTTAGCAATTTGGCTACTCGACACGCCCGCACTTCTCATTACAATTAGTTCACTATTAGATGCTAAATTGCCTAAACCCAATAGACTACCGATCAAACCTGCCATTGGAAAAAATTCATAAACCGATTGAGGAATTCTTAGAAATGCCACTAAAAATGCAGATGCCAACGTATAATTACCTTGACCAATATCATCCAATTCATTTAAAAATTGAATAAATAAATCCATCCCAATCAAAACAACTAAAACAACCAGAATAGATGAAATAATATTGCGACCTATATAACGGCGTAAAATTTTCAAACGAATCGCCTCCTCGGTTTAACTAAACGCCATAATCTTTCGCGCCCAATTAAAACAAATAGAGCAATAAATAATAAAGGAATGTGAACCGTCCACATACCAAGCCAAGTCGGCACCGTGTGACTTTCTATCCAATCGCGACACACAAATAACATGTTGGCATAAATAATATAGATTAATGTGGCTGGGAGTAATTTAGCAAATTTACCTTGTCGAGGATTAACTTTAGCAATTGGCACACCCAATAAAACTAATAAAATAATTGAAAATGGAATTGACCAGCGCCATTGCCACTCAGCTTCGTAACTTATATTTTTATTTTTCTCTCGATATAACTTTGTTGTGTCGACCGCTTTTACCATAATACCACCCTGTTTAGTATTCTCTGGTAAAATCACACCATACTGTCCAAACTTAGCTATATCGTAATCGTTATGACCAGGAGTACCATTATAACGATAACCATTGTGAGCGACTAATAAATGTCGACCAGATTTAGAATCTGTTTCTTGTTCCGCATGATCTGCTGTCATGATAGTCCAACGCGGTTTTTCATTTTTTGGTTTTTGATACTGCGCAATAAAAATTTGTGATAAATGTTCTCTATCACTAGAAATGCGATTAACATAAAAAACTTCATCGCCTTGATGTAGTGATTGAAAACGACCAGGAATAATGGTTTGTAATAATAAGTTAGCGCCTTGTGAAGAAATGGCACGTTCTTGCTTCGCTAAAACGTGAGGTGTGACCCACATCACCATTGCCGCAACAATGGCTAAAACGAATAATCCAAAACTCATGGTATAAGCCATTAACTTACCTTGGCCAAATCCACATGCTCGCAGCACCGTCATTTCATTATCAGCATACATTCTGCCATATGAAAGTAATATCCCAACAAACAAACCCACCGGTAGAAGATAACCGAGTAAAACAGGCACTTCCCAAAGAATTAAATGAAGGAGTAAAGAAATAGCTAATTTTCCAGCAGCAATTTTTGAAAGTAATCGAACAAATTGGTTACTTAAAAAAATTAAAACCAATAATATGGTAACGACAAATGTCGTATTTAAAACTTCTCTGGCCAAATATCGAAATAATATCACTACTATATTTCACTTCACTGATTAGCTAAACTTAAGCTCTTTTAAAGCTTGTCAATTATGCACACTGGGGAAACAATATGCAATTTAAATTGGGCCATAACATAGCAAAAGTTGATTGTTTTGTCATAATAATCGATGATAAAAAAAATCCCGTCAATAACTTATCTATTTTACCAGCACCTGTGCGTCAAATAATAAAAGAAGTTATCTCACAAAAACAATTGCCCGCTATTGGTAAAAGTCTATTTATTCCCATTCAGCTAAAAGCAAATTGTCCCGCATTGATCATTGGACATGCCGAAAAAACAAATACTGAAAAAACAATGCGCTCACTTTTTAATTCAATTTTGACACATTTAAATCAAAGTCAATTAAAATCTGTGCAATGTTTTTTTAATCATTTAACTGTGACTCAGCGAGATAATTTTTGGATATACCAACATTTTATTTTACATGTTGGAAATTTTGCTTATCATTATTGTCAAAATCCTTTTCCAGTCGTATTCCCAATTAAAAAATTTGAATTTTTCTCAACAGAAAAATCGATGAAATTAAAACAAACTATTTTCCAAGCCAAAGCCATGATAGAGGGCATTAATCTAACAAAAGATTTAGGAAATTTACCACCCAATATTTGCACGCCGCAATATTTAGCACAAACTGCAAAAGACTTAGCAACAGAATTTGATGCTATAAAAACCAGTGTTTTAGATACAAAAGCTTTAGCAAAATTAAATATGAATGCGTTGTTAGCGGTTGGTCAAGGTAGTTTACACCCACCCCATTTAATTCTCATGGAATATAAAGGCAATAATGACGCACCCATTTGTCTTGTCGGTAAAGGGATCACTTTTGATACCGGTGGTTTACAAGTCAAAGCGAAACATGCGCAATTAGGAATGAAATTTGATATGTGTGGCGCAGCCGCCGTATTCGGTGTGATGAAGGCGATTGCTTCTATGCAATTACCAATTCATGTCATAGGTGTTGTGAGCACTGCTGAAAATATGGTTGATAAAGAAGCGTTTGTACCAGAATCAGTGATCACTACCATGAAAGGGATAAAAGTAGAAATTACTAATACAGATGCCGAAGGCCGTTTAGTTTTATGTGATGCCTTAACTTATTGCGAGAGATTTGAACCACGCATTGTGATTGATGTCGCAACATTAACTGGCGCGGTTGTTAGCGCGTTAGGTGAAAAAATGGCGGGATTATTTTCTGATGATGATGCCTTATTAAAAGCATTAATTGATTCGGGAGAATATACCCATGATAGATGTTGGCGTTTACCGATGAATGAGGAATACGCAGAAGAATTAGCCAGTACTGTTGCAGATTGCGTGAATTCAAATATTCCTAAAACTTATGCCGGCGCTTCAGTTGCCGCTTGTTTTTTAGCGCAGTTTACTGAAAAATTTCGTTGGGCGCATTTAGATGTTGCAGGCACCGCTAGTACTTATGGTGGCTCAAAACAACTAGCAAGTGGTAAACCAGTCGCACAATTAACACATTTTTTAATTCAACAAGTGGAAAAATAAAATGCCTCAAGTTGATTTTTATATTATAAAAGATAACCACCCCTATCAATTTGCCTGGCGTTTAATTGAAAAAATTTATTCGAAAAAACATCAAGTATTAATTCAAGTTGATTCCACTCAACAAGCAAAATTTATTGATGATACATTGTGGACTTATCAAGACATTCAATTTATTCCTCACGCGCTTTTACAAGATAAAATCGACGCACCAATATTAATATGCCAAGGTGATGAACCTTCTAATATAAATGATGTATTGGTTAATTTTTCAGGACAAGTTCCTTCTCGTTGTCATCAATTTAAGCGAATTATAGAAATTGTGGCGAATGATGAAAACTGGAAAAAAATTTCGCGCACACATTTTAGTTTTTATAAAACACAAAACTTCGAAATAAAAACTCACCAACTCTAATCAGCTAATTAAATAAAAATATCAATATTTCATCTAGTTAGACAAAATAAAATACCACCCTAAATAGGGAAAAATTTTAGCAAAATAAAAATGTTTACTTGAAAACATTTAGGGGTAGAAAACCTTGACCAAACTACCCGTACTGTGTAAGACTTCGCTGGCTTAATCAGGCAAACAAATTTGTAGCTATCAATGTGCACTTAAGTGCATCAAATTAGTAACTTCAACATAGAGAGTAAAAAGATGAAAAGAACTCATTTTTTATCAACAATGGTAGGCGCCATCGCCTTAATTTCCACTTCATCATTCGCAGCAGTTGGCGTTGATCATGGTGTCTATTTTGGTGGCGGTTTAGGGATTGGTAAAGTCAATGAATCAGTTCAAGGCGCTATTAAAAACAAACGTCACGGTTTTGGTTTTAACGCTTATGCCGGTTACCAATTCAATAAAAACTTCGCCCTCGAAGGTGACTATTTAAATTTACCAAATGAAGATTTTGGTAACAGTATCCGCGGACGTGAAAATTACGCACTAGGTGTCGCGGCTAAAGGAATTTTACCTTTCAACAATGGACTTGATATTTACGGTAAAGTTGGTATCGCTAGCGTTCACCACGAATTCCGTAGTCCAAATGTTGCATTAACTGGCACCGGTTCATTCCACCGTGCTGCTATGTTAGTTGGTGCAGGTGCTGACTATAACTTAACACAAAATGTTGCATTAACTGCTGAATTTGATGCCACAACAAAAAGTGGTCCAGTACCAGCAATGACGCTTGGTACAGTCGGTCTTAAATTTAACATCGGCTAATTCGTTTTTACTTATGGATCAGGTTTTCAAAAACCTGATCCTTTTTTTTAAAGAATAACTCCCTGCGTTTCACCATGTTTTGTCTTTTTATCGTAATTAATTTCGATAGCTCGATATTGTGCTAATATTTTATTACCCAATTTATTTATCCGATTATTTAAATTTGTGCAATTATTACCTGATAGATTTTGTTGGATCATTTTTTCAATATCTAAAGCCGCATCTAAACCTATGTCTTTATGACCCCGTTCATGAGCTCGTAACGCCGTTATATATTGATGCCATTGTTTTTGAAATTCGACCGAAGTCGAATCAACATTAATTAACTTCGGCATAAGATAGTGAACAGTTAAAATAACTTGAATATTTTTTAAATAGCATTCTTTGTTAACATGCTGATAACCGTACTTCCAATTCACGGTCCAAGTCGTATAAGCTGAAAACTCTTTTGCTGAATTGCGCTCAATACCAGCTTTGGCGAGAGCGTGTCGCAACTCTTCAACATTATTTGCTTTAATCTCATAATAGGAAGTGGATTGTAAAATTTTAGGATAAGCAAAACTTAAATTCGCAATCAATAACAAAAACAAAAAAATGCATTTTTTCATTTTTTCAACCTTGACGTTTTGACGATTGAATTTGAGGACGCATAAATTTTGCTCCCCAATCTCGCATTAAATGTAAAACAGTTTCTAGCGATTTCCCACGTTTAGTTAAGGTGTATTCAACTTTTGGCGGTACTTCAGGATATACTTTACGATTGATTAATTGATCCTGCTCTAATTGTCTTAACTGCAAAGTAAGCATACGTTGCGTAATAGAGGGCATTAATCGTCTTAATTCGTTAAAGCGTTTTTTTCCATCAAGTAAATGGTATAGAATTAAACCTTTCCATTTACCGCCTATCACATCTAATGTTGCCTCAATAGGGCAACCGTAGTGACAATCATCTTTATCTTTTGTCATATTATATTCTCTACTAAGTATAAAAAATGTTACTATATGCTTAAAATGTTTGTACTTGATAATTTAGCACATATCGTATAATATAACAATACATATAATTGAACAAGCGAGATTTTAAGATGAAAGCAATGGTAATAAATAATTTTGGCAACGCGGATGTCTTTGAGGAAATGGAAGTCGCCACACCCACTATTAAACCCAACCACGTATTAATTGAAGTAAAAGCAAGTAGCGTCAATCCGCTTGATATTAAAATTCGTAGTGGTCAAGTCCAAGCAGCATGCCCCCCCTTCCCCGCGATATTAAATGGCGATGTTGCAGGTGTTGTAGTAGAAGTTGCAAGTGACGTTAAAGAATTTAAAGTCGGTGATGAAGTCTTTGGCTTTATCGGTGGTGTAAAACATTTACCTGGCGCTTTAGCACAATATGTCCTAGCCGATGTTAATACTATTGCTAAAAAGCCTAATAACTTAACGATGGAACAAGCAGCATCATTACCTGTGATTTCCATCACTGCTTTTTATGCTATCAATGATTATTTACGTCTTCCAGAAAATGCGAAAATATTAATTCATGGTGGTGCAGGTGGTGTGGGCCACATTGCATTACAATTAGCAAAATTAAGAAATGCTGATATTGCCACCACGATAGGTAGTGATGATCAAATCGATTTTGTTAGAAAACATGGTGCCAATCATTCTATTAATTATATGAAAGAATCGGTCGCTGATTACGTGCAACGCCTCACTGACGGAAATGGTTTTCAATATATTTTTGATACAGTCGGTGGTCCGAATTTAGCAAATAGTTTACAAGCTGCAAGTGACTATGGTTCCATTACCACAACCGCCTCAAGATGTGAACTTGATTTAGGCCCCATGCATGCAAAGAGTTTAACACTCAGCACAGTATTTATTGTCCTATCGTTATTAAAAGAAAATCAACGGTCCAAAATAAAACATGCGCTTAATAGCATTGCTGAACTTTTTACACTTGGCAAACTGACCCTCAACCAACACGATACCGTATTTCCTTTTAGTGAAATATCCAAAGCCCATCAATTATTAGAACAAGGCAAAGCTAATGGTAAAATTGCTTTGACAAATGATTTAAAATAACCGCCACTTAAACTTATTGGTGTTATTAAAGGGAGAATAAAATTCTCCCTTTAATTTTTTCACCCAATAATAAACAGAGGGTAATATTAATATTGAAAAAAACGTGCCACTTAGCATGCCACCAATAATAGTATAACCTAACGCATGTCTTGAAGCAGATCCTGAACCATGTGATAAAATTAAGGGTAACGCACCTAAAATCATTGCACTACTAGTCATGAGAACAGGACGAAGCCTGTGACTTGCCGCTTGTAAAATAGCCTGTTTTAAATCGATATTTTCTTGTAATTGTTGATTGGCAAATTCTGTAATTAAGATCCCATGTTTGCTGACAAGACCAATTAGAGTAACCAACCCAATTTCACTAAAAATATTTAAACTGCCACCAACCAAATATAAAGTAAATAACGCACCGACAACAGCCAAGGGTACTGTCACCAAGATTATCAAGGGATCAAGAAAACTTTCAAATTGCGCGCCTAACACCAAATAAATAAAAATAATCGCTAATAAAAATAACATTAATAATTGATGATTACTGTCTAAATAATCTTTCGCTTCGCCAGCATATCGAATCGAAAGATCTTCAGGTAATATTTTTTTGGCGATTTGATTTACTTCAGCTATGGCATTTGCAATGGTATAACCCGGTGCAATATTTGCCGTTATTTCAGCCGAACGCAAGCGATCATAATGCGTTAATTCAGCGGGTGAAAAAGTAGGCGAGATAGAAACTAAATTCAACAGTGGAATCTCCACATTTTTATCATCTCGCACATTTATTCTTGATAATTGATTTAAGTTTTGTGACTTTAATTGCATTTCTACGATAATAGGTGCAAGTTGATCATGATAAATAAATTTACCCATTTTCTTACCACCAAATAATGTATTGATCGAATTTGTTATTGTGGCCACACTCACATTAGCATCTGCTGCAGCTTTTCGATTGATGTGAATATCAAACTGTTGTTTATCAAATTTCAAATGATTTTCAATACTGACTAAAGCTGGTTGGTGTTGAAGCTTTTGAATAAATAGATTGGCATAGTGATTAATATATTTATCATCTTGAGTTGAAACCAATTGAAAATCTAATCCACTCGACCCACTGACGTTCATGGGTTTAACACTGAAAATCGTGATTTTAGCACCCGTTATTAATTTCATTTCTCGACGTAATTCGTTCACAATTTGTTGTGTTGATTGATGTCTTTGATGTCGTGGTTTTAAAAACAAAATCAAATTAGCATTCGTTGGTAACAGATGGGAATGATTCATTAATGCAGAATATTTACCCGGTACTTGATTAAAATAGTTCATTGCTTGCTCTAATATTTTTTCTGAATACGAATATGACACATTAGATGGAAAAGAAATGTTTCCAATTATTACACCGATATCATCATTTGGTGCTAGCGCTTTAGGTAAAAATACTAGCAATATACCCGACATCATGATTAATATAATAAAAGATAAAAATATAATTTTAGGTTTTTGCAAAATGAAGATTAATATGCGGCGATAATGTTCACTTAACTGAAATAACTGCTGATTTAACCATTGCGAATATTTCGTCTCATTTTGCTGTAATACCTTGCTACATAACATAGGAGATAAAGTAATAGCCACAACACCTGACACCAAAATACATACTGCTAAGACAAAGGCAAATTGTTGTAAATAAATTCCAGTAAATCCATTAATAAAAATAATAGGAATATAAACAGCAATCAATGTTAATGTCATGGCAATAACAGCAAAAACAATTTCTTTGCTTCCGATTAATGCGGCTTGTCTTAATGTCACCCCGCTATCAAAATATCGCTTAATATTTTCAACAACAACGATGGCATCATCGACAACTAAACCGATTGCCAGAATAAAAGCTAATAAGGTCAATTCATTGATACTAAAATGCAGCATGTCCATAAAAGCAAAACAAGTTACTAAACTAATTGGAATCGCACAACCAGGGATCAATGTCGTCCGCCAACAACCTAAAAATAAAAAGGTAATCGCAATCACCACGAGGACAGTAATAAATAACGTTGATAACGCATCATGCAAAGCACTTCTCATCGAAGTAGTGAAATTAAAAATGACTTTTGATGTCATGCCTGAAGGCAATTGAGATTGAATATGACTTAATTTTTTTTCTGCTTGATCAACGATATTAATCGCGTTTGCACCTGATTGAGGTTGTATTACTAATGCGATAACAGATTTATTATCAACTCGGATACTATACCAATCATCAATATTACCTAATCGCACTTTTGCAACATCACTTAATTTAATTAACTGTCCATTATTATTTTTTAAGACTAGTTGATTAAATTCATTAATATTTTTTAATGTGCTATTCGCATTTAGAGGATAATCAAAGTTTTCACTATGTAACAATCCTGTTGGCGTTAAGCGACTATTATTTTCTAACTTATTTAGAATGTCGTTAATAGAAATATTTTCTGCTAGCATCTTATCTGGTTGTAACCAAATACGCATCGCCGGATCACCCTCACCGAATAATTTGACTTCAGCGACACCGTCAATTGTTTGAAACTGCGGTAAGATGAAATTTTTTACATATTGATATAATTGTCTTTTAGTCATTTTATTATCAGTAAAACTTAATCCCCAAATTTGTTGTGAATGATCTTGGAATTTTTGCATGATGGGCGCATCAACATCATCCGGTAACTGACTTTTAACACTGGCTAATTTATCACGAATAGAATTTAAATCACTTTCAAAATTTGATTGGGATTTAAAATAAATATTAATAACACTTTCACCTGTCATCGAGCTTGATTCCATATGATCTATATTCGCAATGTCAGAAAATGCATTTTCCAGTGGCGTCGTAATTTCTTTTTCAATTATTTCACTTGATGCGCCCGAATACTGGGTAATAATAGCTGCAGCAGGATAGGTGATTTTCGGTAAATCTCGAATTGTTAATTTTTGCCAAGCTAAAAATCCAATTAACATTAAAATCAAATTAATAATAATTGCTAAAACTGGGCGTTTTATAAAAAGACTCGATGCATTCATTGCTCACCCATTATTTTTACAAGCTCGCCAGACTGACATTCATTTTGGCCACTGATAATTAATTGATCGCCATTTTGCAAACCTTTACCCACAGTGACAGAACCACTTTCGTAATCATTTATGGAAATTGGTTTTAACATGGCATGATTATTTTTGACGATAAAAACCGCTGTTTGATTATTATTTTGAATAACGGATTGTTCCGGGATCATAATTTCATTTTCAAAAGCACTAATCTCTTGGCTCAAAGTAACTGACATGCCAGGCAATAATTTGTGTGAAGCATTGGGTATTATTGCTAAAATTGTAATGGTATGAGATGTCTCATCTAAAGAGGGTGAAATATATTTTACATAACCATGAAACGCATCCTTAAATCCACTCGCAATGATTTTGACCGGCTGATTAAGTTGAATTTTTGCAATATCATTTTGTGGTAAATGATAAGTTACATAGAGGTTATCATTATTTACGATGCTAATAGTTGATTGGCCTGCATTTAAGTGTGTCCCTAAGCTAATTTGATTTCCAGCAACTATGCCTGCAAACGGGGCACGTAAAATAGTTTTGGCTAAAATGGCTTTATCGGCCATGAGCTTTGCTTGCTGCTGAATAATAGTAGACTGTAAACTATCGATATCTTGCACCGAAACTAAATGCTGAATTAAAAGCTTGTTCATTCGTTGTAATTTGATTTGACTTAATTTTAATGCTGCCTCATCTTTTTCAACTGTCGCTTTGTATTGGACATTATCAATTGCAATTAATGGTTCATTCTTATTGACATGTTGTCCCAGATGATAATACACATTAATCACAATCCCACTTAATTCCATTGCTAATTGTGTTTGTTTAAATGATTGTAGCGTCCCGACTGTTGATAACGTTTTTATTTTTTTTATCGCTTTAATCTTTTCTATTTTTACCATCAAAGGTTCTGCTAGTTTGATTATTTTATTTTTCTTTAATTTCTCATGTGCCACTACGACACTAATCATTAACACAATCAAAACAATGATTATCGATTTTATTTTCATTGCACCATCCTTTTTTTAGGCAAACAAATCCCATCAGCGATAAAACTGTTAAAATTTGTTTTGTGAAATTTTAAAAAATTAGCTAGCGTTTACGCTGCCACTTCCAAATATTTCCTTTGTAATTTTTTTTGGAGTGCCGGTATAAACAATGTTACCGCTTCCAGCAATATAGGCACTTAAGTGATCGGTAACATGTAAGCTGACTTGACCTGATCCCAGAACATGAACTTTGGCATTCTCAGCAACTAAATTTTGTGACTTAATGACACCGGCGCCTTGCACTTGCATGGTGAGATCTTTAGCTTGACCTGATAAATGTAAAATAGCCGCACCACTATTTTGTATCGTTAATTTTTGACTATCTATACCATCAATCGTCACTTCGCCAGTACCTGATTTTGATAAACCGAGTAAATTAACTTTGCCATTCACAGAAACTAATGAATTTCCATTAGCAATAATCGTTAAACCATCACTTTTTGCGCCGGTAATATTGACTGCACTATTCCCATTATCTTTTATTACTTTAACATCAATATTTCCAGATAATTTAACAAAACCATTGCCATCACTTGTTAAATCTAATTGTTTTGCCAATATATTTTTTCCAGTCACAATGGAATTACCACTCACCATTAATCCTTTAATTACTGGTAACGTGACGAGCACTTTAACCGCATCATCACTATTAACATCAATCTTAGATTGAAAAGCTAAGGTTAAAGTTTTATCTTTTACTTGAGTGACAATATAAGGAAGTAAATTACTATCTGCTTTTACAACAACACTGGCTTTTTCACCTTTTTTAATTGTCACGCTCATATTCGACGTAGTCGTAATATTGTTGAAATTTTCAACTTCGCGGGTCACTGTTTTGAGATCGCCATTCCCTTTTACTTCTTTATTAAAAAATGGTAGCGCTGCATGAGACACTTCAGATGCTAATAAACCTACCCCTAATAAAAATAAAATTACAACTAATAATGTCTTTCTCATTTTCATATCCTTTATTTACCTTTATTTAATTCACGATCAAATTGATATTCTTTTGATGTCACATAAGCTTCCATATTTCTTAACTTTGCTTCCATACTCATAAAACGATGTTTTAATTCGTGTAGTGTATTACTCGGCGAACTTCTGACACCTCGCCAAAAATGATCATGTTCTTTATCAACATATAAATCCTTTGGTTTATCTTCCAAAATAAATCCCAGTAAAAAATAAATTAATACTGTCGGAAAGAAAAACAAAAAACACGAAACGATAGTAATAACACGCAACCAAAATACGTTAAGATTAAAATATTCAGCTACACCAGCACAAACGCCCGAAATCCTACCTTTTTTTCTATTACGATAAAGTCGATTAGGACTTTTTTGATGTTCCATAACTACTCCTTACAATTAAAGCAAAACGGCTAAAATTAAATACATGATGATAACAGTTGGTGGAAATAGAAAAGCTAATAACACAGTCACTAATCTCACCGCCGAAACATTCCAACCAAACAGTTGTGCTAAACGGGCACACACGCCAAAAATTTTACTTTTAGGTAAACAACGACAGACTTCACGTCCTCGTTCATCATAAATGGTCATACTTCTTTTCTCCAATTGTCATTCTCATGGCTTAAAATAGTTTCTAAGCTATTTATTCTTGTCTCCATGTTATTCATACTTTTCCAAATCTCTTCGAGCAATCTTGCATCTTCTTTGGATAAATCACGACTGCTTTTCCAGCGTGTTAAATAATGTAAAAATAACCAAATCGGTAAGACGACGGTGACAAATATCACACCTATCACAAACATTAATTATCTCCTTCAACTTTATTAACTTTGCCAAGTGTTGCTTTCATTTTTTGCAACTCTTGTTCTATTTTGTCCTCTGCTTCTAAATTAGCAATTTCATCAGAGAGTGATTGCTTTTTACCTAATTCGTAACTTTCGACTTCACTATCAATTCGATCAATTTTTTGCTCCAGTCGTCCCATTTCATTTAGTACTTTATTGAGTTTATCACTACTTTTTTGTCTCACTTTTAATTGTGAATTTGCAGTATGATGACGACGCAATAATTCTTTTTGACGCTCACGAGCGTCTTTGATTTTTTCTTGCAAATGCGCAATATCATCATTATATTTTGTTAAATGTT
>CAYGUK010000050.1:0-28701 GCA_964352985.1 uncultured Legionellales bacterium | reverse complement strand
ATCTTGAGGGGTGGATTATTCTTCTAGGTTGTAGTGGCGTTGTTCTAGGGTTATTTATGTATGGGAAAAAAGTCATTCAAACTGTAGGTTCTGGTATAACTGCTTTGACGCCATCACGTGCTTTTTCCGCGACGATCGCGGCAGCGACAACGGTTGTCGTCTCTACAGGCACAGGCATTCCTGTGTCAGCAACACAAACATTAGTGGGGGCAGTTTTTGGTGTTGGTTTAGCTCGTGGAATTGGCGCATTAAATTTACGTGTTATACGAAATATTTTATTATCTTGGGTGATCACATTACCCGCTGCATCAATATTAGCAATTATTTTTTACAAATTGTTGTTGCTTATTTTTGGTGGTCATTAAGCATTCGTGTCTTTGCTAGTTAAAACAATTTCAATCTGATTTTGTACTTGGTGACGTAACGATAAAGGATCAGCAATGAGACTGTATCTATCACGTGTTCCACCTGTACCAATAATCGTGATTATTCCATAATTAAATAGACGACCCATAATTGTTTGATCAACCTGAATACCTTCCACTTTTTGTAAAAAAGTTTCAAGTGATTGACGTCGGATAAAACCAAGTTTTACTAATACCCGTTTATTAGTGACAGCATATTCTGAACTAATGTATCGAATAAAAGAATGGACAAAATCAAAGGCTCCAAGGATTAGCGTAACTAGTCCAATAAGCGCAATTAATTTATGTTGAGTGAGTAAAACAATTGAAACTATAAACCAAAAAATAGCCGTTAAAAAAATGATCCAATGAGTTCTTGTTCGATAGATCACGTGTTCTTGTGCTAATAAAGTATTGTCGATGTAACTCATTATAAATCCCTCTTCATCTTAATTTGATTCTAGCGAATTCCTGAAATAATGAAAACACTTATTAATTGTTACGTAAGCGAGTTAACTGTAAATGAAATGATAAAGATACAATCTCCTGAATTACTAAGAAGTTAGCTTTCTCTCATAATATTTATTATTAAATTCAAATATCAGTAATTGTTCAATCATTTTTATTTCGGTATTACTCCTAGCAAAAAAAGTCGAGCTATCTCCTTTTATAAAGATAAAACCATAACGTTAAAGCATTTCAGGAGAAGGGTTTCTAACAAAAAATATTAAAATAAAAGATAATATTAAAGAAATTGGTAATACACTAAGGGCAAAATGAAAGTCACTTAATTTATAAACTTGGTGAGCGGTACCATGAATAGCGTGATGGGATTCAAGGACCAACCCAATTATTTCTAATAATAGCGTGCCAGCTAATAATTTTAACAAATTATTTAAACTAAACGCCGTCGCCGAATTCGTTTGATCGCTATGTGAGCGGACAATAATAAATGATAAACTAAAACTACTAACAAAAATTCCAATAAAGAATAAATATATAAAATAAAATACGACATGTTGAATGGGATAATAAAGGACAATACACATTAACCCAATACAAATCAGCGAGGACAATTTGATAATCGTTGTAATATGTTGAAAACGATTAGCAACAAACGCCATTAAGGGGGAGCCAAGACATAATCCAACAAAGATCATGGACGAGGCAGTTGAAGCTAGTGCTACCGGAATATGATTAGCAACAAGAAATTGCGCGCACCATAATGCAGCAAATGCATTAACGGGTACATAGATAAAACCAGCAAATAAACCACATAACCAAATTTGCTTATTAACGAAAACAGATTTTAAACTTGTAAAAAATTTTTCACCACGATTTTTCTGTTTTGTTTTCGTTGTGGTTTTAGGACTATCTTGAATTATTATAAAAATAAGAACGGCATGAATTAATCCCAGCAAGCTGACATAAAAAATAATTTTGCGCCAACTTAATTCTGATAATAACTCAGCTAAAGGACCTACACCAACAAATGCGCCAAACGTTCCAATAGCAATAGTTAACCCATTTATAATGATAAATTGTTTTTTGTTAAACCAATTTCTCGCTAAGGTTAGCGTGCCGATAAGCGCAAATGCAGCGCCACCCCCTATAAAAACGCGACTTATTTCCAACATCATAATAGAATGACTATGTGAAAAAATCATACTCCCTACTGAAACAATAACGGCAGCAAGAGTCAGCATGAGTTTAGGACCAAATTTATCAATTAAAATACCACTGATAATTTGCATTACCATAAACGCATAATAAAAAAAGGCAGCCACATTGGCTAAACTAAGGGCGCTAATGTGAAAACTTTTACTAAGACCTGGTGCTAAGGAACTAACAGATACTCTCAATAGAAATTGATGAGCATAAAAAGTAACAGCAATAAACCAAGTAAACCAAGGTAAGAAAATCATCCATAATTTTCTTTGCTTTAACATTAAACTTCCATTTTATCGACTTTCTGATAGCCTCGCGGTAATTTGTGACCCCGACGTCCTCTTTCGCCGTGGTAATGTTCTAAATCTTGAAATTTCAATTTCAAATGACGTTTGCCTGAGTGAATTTTTATTTCGTCTGATTCGTTCATAATGGCAACATCAACAATATATTCTTCACGTTCAGCCACTCTCGCACTGGGTATAGAAACAATTTTATTTCCTTTCCCTTTCGATAATTGTGGAAGATCTGCAATGGGGAATAATAATAATCGACCTTCATTGGTCACTGCCGCGAGATAGTCTGATTCCAAATCACGAATGATTTGTGGCGGTAACACAAGACTACCTTTGGGTGGCTTAATTAATGCTTTACCATTTTTATTTTTACAATAAAGATCTTCAAGTTTACAAATAAAACCATAACCTGCATCGCTCGCTAATAAAATTAATTGTTCTTTGTCACCGGCCAATACACCCACAAAATGACTACCTGGTGGTGGTGTTAATCGTTTAGTTAGTGGTTCACCTTGACCACGAGCTGAAGGTAAAGAATGTGAGCTTAAAGAATAACTCCGACCTGAGCTATCAATAAAAATAGCTTGTTCGGTTGATTTCCCATTGGCTGACATAAAAAATTCATCACCTGCTTTATAACTTAAATTTGTGGCATCTATATCATGACCTTTTGCTTGTCTCACCCAACCTTTTTTAGATAAAACAATGGTGACGGGTTCACTTGGAATCACTTCTGTTTCACTCATGGCTTGCGCAATTTCACGCTCGATAATGGGCGATAAGCGATTATCACCAAACGTATCACAATCTTCTTGCAGCTCTGCTTTAATTAAAGCTTTTAAACGTGCTTCAGATTTTAAGGTTTTCTCAAGCATATCACGCTCTTCACTTAACTCTTTTTGCTCAGCTTTAATTTTGATTTCTTCAAGCTTAGCTAATTGGCGTAATTTAATTTCTAAAATCGCTTCAGCTTGAATATCACTTAGCTTGAAGCGTTTCATGAGTACTTCTTTGGGTTTTTCTTCTGTGCGAATAATATGAATAACTTCATCAATATTTAAAAACGCAATTAAAAACCCGTCAAGAATATGAAGACGATCATTAACTTTATTAAGGCGATGTTGAAGTCTTCTTTTGACTGTGGACGTACGAAATTCTAGCCATTCATTTAATAGTGAAACTAAATTTTTAACTTGTGGCCGGCCATTTAAACCTATCATGTTAAAGTTAACACGGTAAGTGCGTTCTAAATCAGTGGTCGCAAATAAATGCTGCATTAATTTTTCAATTTCAATTCGGTTAGAGCGTGGTTCAATTACCAAACGTGTGGGATTTTCATGATCTGATTCATCACGAAGATCAGAAACCATCGGTAATTTTTTATCATTCATTTGTTTCGCAATTTGTTCTAATACCTTATTACCTGATACTTGATGAGGTAGTGCAGTTAAGACAATATTGCCTTGTTCAATGTTATAAACAGCACGCATGCGAATTGACCCTACGCCATTTTTATAAATGTCTTTAATATCTGCGCGAGGGGTAATAATTTCAGCGCGTGTTGGATAATCTGGTCCTTTAATATATTTCATGATATGCGCTAAAGTCGCATCTGGATTATCTAATAAATGAATTAAAGCTTTGGTGACTTCTTTAATATTATGCGGTGGAATATCAGTTGCCATCCCCACTGCAATACCCATTGTTGGATTTAATAATACATTGGGTAATCTCGCAGGTAATAAACGAGGTTCTTCTAAGGTGCCATCAAAGTTTGGCATCCAATCTACAGTGCCTTGACCACATTCTTTTAATAAATTATCCGCATATTTTGATAATTTTGCTTCAGTATAACGCATCGCGGCAAATGATTTAGGATCATCAGGTGATCCCCAGTTACCTTGACCATCAACAAGTGGATAACGATACGAAAATGATTGTGCCATAATAACCATCGCTTCATAGCAAGCGCTTTCACCATGAGGGTGAAATTTACCTAACACATCCCCAACCGTTCTTGCAGATTTTTTAAATTTCGCATTTGATTTAAGACCTAATTCAGACATAGCATAAACTATTCGCCTTTGCACCGGTTTTAATCCGTCACCAATATGCGGAAGCGCACGATCTAAAATAACAAACATCGAATAATCTAAATACGCTTTTTCAGTAAATACCTTTAACGGCATGGATTCGATAAAATCATTTTCTATAACATGTGAGTCTGACATTAATTAAACCTCTGCTAAATCACCTTTTTCTTCTAGCCATTTTTTGCGATCGCCGGCACGCTTTTTAGCTAGTAACATATCTAAAATTTTATTGGTATCATCACCTGAATCAATTGTTAATCGCATAAGTCTACGCGTATCCGCATTCATTGTGGTTTCGCGTAATTGTGATGGATTCATTTCACCTAATCCTTTAAAGCGTTGCACATTGATTTTGCCTTTTTTATTTTCGGCGGCGATTCTATCTAATATCCCTTGTTTTTCGCCATCGTCTAATGCGTAGTAAACATCTTTACCCACATCAACACGATATAATGGTGGCATAGCGACAAACACATGTCCTGCAGCAACAAGTGGTTGAAAATGTTTAACGAATAAAGCGCAAAGTAAAGTAGCAATGTGTAATCCATCGGAGTCAGCATCAGCTAAAATACAAACTTTACCATAACGCAATTTTGATAAATCGGAAGAGCCAGGTTCTAATCCAATCGCAACAGAAATATCATGAATTTCTTGTGAACTTAAAATTTGGTTTGGATCGACTTCCCATGTATTTAAGATTTTTCCGCGCAAGGGCATTATTGCTTGTGTTTCTCTATCGCGTGCTTGTTTAGCTGAACCGCCCGCTGAATCACCTTCTACTAAAAATAATTCACCTTGCATCGGATCTTGCGCGACACAATCGGCAAGTTTTCCTGGAAGTTGTGGGCCACTGGTGATTTTTTTACGTGCGACTTTTTTTGCTTTACGCATTCTATTTTGCGCTTTTTCAATCGTCATTTCGGCAATCGCATTACCGATAGTAGCATTTTGATTTAACCAGAGACTAAACGCATCCTTCGCAACACCTGAAACAAATGCCGCGCACTCTCTGGAGGATAAACGTTCTTTCGTTTGGCCTGCAAATTGAGGGTCAAGTAATTTAACCGATAAAATATAACAGCAGTTTTCCCAAATATCTTCAGCCGTAATTTTAACACCACGAGGAATTAAATTTCTTATTTCACAATATTCACGAATCGCTTCTAATAAACCAGTGCGTAACCCATTAACATGGGTGCCACCCATTGCAGTTGGAATTAAATTAACATAACTTTCTTCAATTAATTCGCCACCGTCAGGTAACCAACAAACTGCCCATTCAGCAACTTCATCATTACCCGTCATTGAGCCAATAAACGGATGTTCGGGTAGTGTGGTGACGCCTTGTAAACGAGAATATAAATATTCTTCTAAGCCATTTTCGTAACACCATTCAGTCGTTTCATCGTTTATTTTATCGATAAAAGTAATATGAAGATTAGGACATAAAACGGCTTTTGCTTCGAGAAAATGTTTAAATCGGTTTAAGGAAAATTTAACAGTATCAAAATATTTTGCTTCAGGCCAAAAGCGAATCGTGGTACCGGTGTCGCGTTTACCCACGGTTCCGACTTTTTTGAGATTCGTTTTTTTATCACCGTGTGCAAAACTCATGCTATATACAGCACCATTTTGTTTTACACTAATTTCTAATTTTTTGGATAGCGCATTAACGACAGAAACACCCACGCCGTGTAAACCGCCAGAAAATTTATAACTGTTAGAATTAAATTTTGCGCCAGAATGAAGACGCGTTAAAATTAATTCAACACCAGACACTTTATGTTTGGGATGTTTATCAACTGGCATGCCGCGACCATCATCTTCGACTTCAAGTGAACCATCTTGATGCAATGTGACAACAATTTTTTTAGCAAAGCCTGCTAACGCTTCATCAACACTATTATCGACGACTTCACGCGCCAAATGATTAGGTCTTGAAGTATCGGTATACATGCCGGGACGCTTACGCACCGGTTCTAGGCCGCTTAATACTTCAATATCTTGTGCACTATAGCTTGTACTCATGTTAACTTACTATTAAACAATAAAAAAAAGCTATCTTCGCATTTTTTGTTTTTATTGTCGAGGTCCTTACTTTATCACGAAGCGTGTTGGATTAAGGACGGTATGAGGATCTACTTGAATATTTTGATCAGCAATGTCATGAAAAAAAGGAGACGCAATTAAAATTGTTAATAATCGATTTAAGATAAATCTCATATCGTCCCCAGCATCTTGCAACGCGTAATAAATATTATTAAACATGGCTCTAAACGTGCTTTGAATATAGAACATATTAACGGGTTGCCCCTCAAGTGTTGGTCTTATAATATCTCGAGTGATGAGATTTATAATATTATTTGCCATCGCTTCCATTTGTATATCAACTTGATCACATTGTTGGTTTTGGTATGTTTGATAAATGTTATATTGAATTCGATAGGCTGCTTGGCTAATAAAAACTAAGTCGTCTATGGTGAATTGAATTTGAAATAAATTAACCGATAATAAAATAGAAATTGTTCCAACGGTATTATAAGTTTCTTCTAACATAATTTATTCACTTTATTATTTTATTTAATTGGGAGAAGAGGAATGTCAAACAATGCTATGTTAAATGAAATTAACATTCATTCATCCTTAACTGGGAGCTTAACAAGCACTTCATTTGCTGTCAAAGAAATGATTGCAGTAAAAAATTTTCCTACCGGACTTGGTCATGAAAAACTACGGGAATATAGGCAAAATTGCGATAAAAATGCCTACTGTGTTGAACAATTGTTAAATGACGGTGCAACGCTAACTGGCATTGCAAAAATGGATGAATTTGCTTTTGGATTATTAGGTGAAAATGAATTTGATGGAACACCCATTAATCCCAAGGCCCGCGATCGAGTTCCTGGCGGATCATCATCGGGTAGCGCGAGTCTTGTTGCGGATAAAAAAGTTGATTTTGCCTTGGGTACTGATACTGGTGGCTCAGTGCGAGTGCCTGCCGCGTATTGTGGTATTTATGGTTTTCGACCCTCACACGGATTAATTTCAACAGAAGGTGTATTACCCATTGCACCGAGTTTTGATACGGTGGGCATTTTTACCCGTGATATAGATTTAATGAAAAAAGTATTTCAAGTTTTTCAGCCGGAAAAAAAAGTAGGAGAGAGTCGTATTTATTTTCTTGCTGATGCTTTTGATTTAATTAATCCGCAATTAAATCAAAAAATAAAAAAAAGTAATTTAATTAATTTACAAGAAATTGTAGATATAGAATTCAAACAATTGAGTATGTGTTATTCGCAAATTCATATGAAAGAAGTTTGGCCCAATATAAAAAGCCTGATTGAAAATGCAAAACCAACATTAAGTCGTAACGTCGAAAAAAGTGTTAAGTTTGCCGCATCAATGGCAGCAGTAGATATTTCTTCTGCGTATAAAATTCGTGATAAATTTAGACAAGCGATGAATGATTTTTTAAGTGAAGATAACTTAATTTGTCTTCCCACAACTATTGATATTGCACCAAAATTAAAAACCATTGGTGTGACCACTTCCTCTAAAGAATATTATCAAGCCATGCTCAATTTATCTGCTGTGGCTTCACTAGGCGAATTACCACAATTACAAATTCCGATGTCTATTTCTGATGAAGCACCTTTTGGTTTATCATTTATCGCTAAACATTTAAATGATGAATTGTTATTAACAGTCGGAGCTGGATCGTTGTGGGACAAGTGATGTTCGGGACGATTCAGTTTCTTCAAATTGAGAATGTTGATGATGACTATCTTCGGTAGCTGTTTGAGCTGTGATAGGCGTAATAAATTTAGTAAATGCAATCGCTAAATTAAGATTTATGTGATCATGTTTTAGAAAAAAATCATCGAGTTGATCTTGATGTAATTTATAAACTGATTCAATAAATTCATCAAAGTCATTATAATTTTCTTGGCAAAAATAAGTCAACATTTTGCTAGATAATATGGTAATCGCAATAACTGGATCTTGTTTCATCGCTTCACGTAATAGGAAACCATTAAGCTTAAAGACATGTAAATGATATCTTTTCGCATAATTATCGCTAGAAACTGAAAAAGCACTTTGAATTTTATTTAAATAAGTATATGCCACTTTTAAATGATCGTCTCGCTTTCCATCTTTATTTGTGATGGCTAAATTAAAATAACAATAACAAAGTAAATAATTAATGGAATTAATTTTATCGTTTTCATGGTCTTTAATTGTAGGGAGTTTTTTTTTTAAAATTTCTATAGCGACATTGATGTCACCATCTTTTCGTGAATTTAATAATTGTGTCACTAACTGAATACGTCGTTTTTTATTTTTACGGCTAAACATATTTAATCCCTTTTTACAAGCCAGGATAACACGAAAATTATAAAATTTTTACTAGAATAATTTAATTAAGTATTTCCGTATTTAAATTGTATCTTATTGATTTTATATATCAGTTTTTGAATCGAAAAAAAAGTTGCGGGGCTAAGTAATAAGGACTAAACTACGCGACACTTTCAGCAACTGATTAGTAGCGTTATGTATGATGATGAATTATCTTTGTTGTTAACTAAGATAAAACAAATTCATCCACAAGTGATTGATATGAGCCTAGATCGTGTCAATAATATTGCGAGTAAATTATCGTTGACTCGTTTTAATTGTCCCGTTGTAACTGTTGCAGGTACTAACGGCAAAGCATCATGTATTAAAGTTTTAGAAAATATTTATTCTTCGTCACATTATAAAGTTGGGTGTTATTTATCACCAAAATTGTTAAGCGTAAACGATCAAATTCGTTTGAATAATGAAAATGTCTCAACGCAAGTTTTATGTCTTGCTTTAAAAGAGATCGATCGTGCACGTGGTGAAGTCACACTCACCGAATTTGAATTTATGACATTAGCCGCATTATATATTTTTAAAAATGCGGATCTCGATATTATTTTACTTGAAGTTGGCATGGGTGGTCGTGACGATGCTGTTAACATTGTCGAACCTGATTTATCCATTGTCACAACAGTAGATTTAGATCACCAACAATTTCTCGGTGACGATAGAGAAAAAATTGGCGAAATAAAAGCTGGCATTTTTAGAAGTCATAAACCAGCAATTTGTGGCGATGTTAATCCACCGCAAAGTTTGATTAATTTTGCAAAAAAAATTAATGCAAAATTATATTTAATGAAAGAATCATTTTCTTATGGCACTGAAAATGATTCTTGGTATTTTAATTTCAACGGGGTATGTAAATATTGTCATTTGCCAAAGCCGCGAATTGATTTACCCAACGCAGCAATAGCACTAATGGCAATTTCTTTATTAGAGGATAGTATGAGCGTTACAAAACAAGCAATTTATCAGGGTATCGATAATGCCCAATTACCTGGGCGTTTCCAAATCATTGAAGGCGAAAAAACGTGTGTTTTTGACGTCGCCCACAATGGTCAAGCCTGTAATAATCTGCGCAAAAAAATGTTGGAAAATTTCCCGCATCGTAAAATTAAAGCAGTGGTGGGAATGTTAAAAGATAAAGATATAAAAAAATGTTTATGTTGTTTTACTGATATTGTTGATAGTTGGTATTTAGGTGATTTAAACGTAGAGAGAGCTTGTTCAAGTGATAAGCTATGTAAAATTCTCGATGCCGAACAAGGCAAAAATGTTTCTGTTAGCCCCAGTATCAAAGATGCTTTTATTAAAGCAAAAGAAGCGGCCAATGAAAATGATGTAATTTTAGTATTTGGTTCATTTATTACAGTAGCTGAAACTTTAGTACTCGAACAACAACAGCAACCCGCTTAAGTTTCATTTTCCCCAAGACAAGTCTTGGGGAATGATTATTTCGTTATTTAAAATCTACAGAGTTAAAAAACGTTTTAATTGATGTTGGCATTTCTTTAGTTTGATCTGATGTAGTGACCAGCATTATTAACGTTTGTTTATCAACATAAAATAATGCGTAAAGTGCTTTTCTGCGATCGGTAGAAAGTACTTTTAAATATCGTCCAGGCCGTCCATCTTTTGATATTTTTCTCTCTTCATCAAGTTTGCCCCTAATTCGAGCAACACCACCATCTCTAGCATCATCTAACATTTGTTCAATCGTTTTATGTTTAAAAACGATACTGGGATATTTTGTTGTTGCAAGAATAAATTCATTTCCTTCATGCTTAGTTAAATAGAGGATAACTTGAATTCTACCGGCTTGAGTGTTTTGAGATTTAGTTTGTTTTTTCGGTTTGCTGGGAAACTTTGCACTGACATAGCCACCTTGGATTTTTGCTTTGACCAATTCCCAGCTAGAAGGTGTTGAATGACTTGTGCTGGTGTTATCTTTTGATTGTGGGTCAAAACTATCTTGTTTTGAACAGGCGCCAATCCCCACAAGCAACATTGCTACCAGTATAATACGTAGGCACATAATGTGTTTCCCTCTCATTTTTTAACATCCAATTACATAAATATAGACTATTCATGGTATTCTGTTATGAAGTTATATCGTCATGCATTGTGCTTTATGATATGCTCTAACATTTATCACTGGCGTAAATCATCAATGACTCGTGTTGCAGCTATAATATTGATTTTCTTATGTTTGCTTTTCCCAATAAGCTTTGCAGCGACGCATGATATAAAATCGCAAAACAAACAGTTATGGAATCTCCGTGATGTTGATATTCATGCAGTGATCGATGAAGTATCTAAATTAACAGGAAAAGATTTTTTAGTGGATCCCAGAGTCCAAGGTCGTGTTAGTTTAGTTTCATCGAAGCCTCTGACTAAAAAAGACATCTATCCTGTTTTTCTATCTATCCTGCACCTCCATGGTTATACCGCAGTGCAAAGTGGTCAAGTTACTAAAATTGTGCCCCTAACCAGTGCGGCTGAATTAGATACGCCTGTATTATCATCACACGAAAATCCCACATCAGATCAAATTGTCGTAAAAGTGATTGCGGTAAAAAATAATTCGGCAGAACAATTAGTGCCAGTATTACGCCCATTATTACCACCAAGTGCAAACTTAACAGCTTATGTGCCCACAAATAGTTTGATCGTTTCTGGTACCGCGGCCAATGTTGAGAAAATTGTAAAAATTGTTAATCAAACTGATAATGCCAATCAATATCGAGTCGTCGTAATACCATTACGTTATGCGATTGCAGAGGATGTGGTAAAAGAACTTTCCATGATGCGTGGACAACAATTACCAGGCCAACCACAAATTCATGTTGCAGCTGATGATAGATCCAATAGTTTAATTGTTGGTGGCAATTTAGCAGAACGATTGCATCTCCGACAATTAATCAATCAACTCGATCGCGTTAATTCTTATGGTAATGGCAACACACAAGTTATTTTTCTCCATTATCGAAAGGCCGCAGATTTAGTCCCTATTTTAGCGGGAATAGCAGAAAGTAATTATGGTGGAAATGTGGGTGTCACACAAACCAATAAAGCATCGCATGGTAAAAAAGGCGAATCCACAGTGAGTGTGAGTATTAAAGGTAAAGGCAAAAATATCGAAATCGAAGCCGAACCCAATACCAATTCCATTATTATCACTGCACCACAAAACATGATGCGAGTCATGCGCATGGTGATCGACAAATTAGATATTCGCCCAGCACAAGTTTTAGTTGAGGCTGCGATTGTCGAAATTGATGAGTCGAAAATGAAACAACTCGGCATTCAATGGGGAACAAGATTAAATGTAAACACGGGCGGTTTAGGCATTGGCTTTATTCACAATGGTGATATTAGCGCACTAGTGACAGCACTTGCCCAAGATGGTGCAACCGATATTTTATCAACGCCAAATATTATCGTCATGGATAATCAACCTGCTGATATTAAAGTCGGAAAAAAAGTCCCCTTTGTTGTGGGATCTTATGCGACAAATAGCACAGGCGCTTTAGATAATCCTTATACCATCACCAAACGCGAATATGTTGGTTTAGAATTAAAAGTGACCCCCCAAATCAATCAAGGCAATGCTGTTTTATTAAAAATTGATCAAGGCAATGAATCTATCGATGATAGTTCACCGAATTCAACAACCGGCAATCCGACCACCAATGAAAGTACGATTAAAACTTCAGTCATGGTAAATAATGGTGAAATTTTAGTATTAGGTGGTTTAATGAGTAACCAAATGGAGCAAGTGCTCCATAAGTTTCCTATCTTAGGCGATTTACCAGGAGTGGGTATTTTATTTCGCTCAAAAGAACATGAAATGCAGAAGAAAAATTTAATGGTATTCTTACGTCCGGTTATTTTACATGGACGAGGTCAAGGAACTTTTATTACAAACAGTAAATATAATTTTATTCGACAAGAACAAATACAACAGTTAAATGAGTTTGGATATTCGGCTGGCTATCATGGCCGTCCAAGTATTTTACCGCCTTTACATGGTAAACCTTTAATCCCTTCTCCATTTACTATTCCTAGAGATCATGGCGATGGTATTGAATGAAGATATTATTTCAACACTTTTAAAACAAGAGAGTTGGGCGCTCACAAAAGAATACGTGAGTTTGAAATTTGCTAAAGAAAATGGCGTGTTACCCATTGCCAAAAGAGATGATAAATTAATTATTGTTCATCGTAAAAATCCAGTGGTGCAAGCTTTATTAGAATTACAACGAGTCAGCCAATCACAATTAGATTTAGTTGCGATTGATGAAACAAAATTTAATTCATTATTAGTTAAAGCATTTGAAAATGAAAAACTCGAAAGTATCACTATTGATAATTCTGTTGAAGCAACAGGTATCGAACAACTTTACGAACAATCTTCAGAAGTGTTAGACAGTGATGATGATGCGCCCATAATAAGATTATTGAATACATTATTTTCACAAGCCATTAATCGCCACGCATCTGATATTCACTTAGAAACTTACGAAAATAATATGTTAATTCGTTTTCGTATCGATGGTGTTTTAAGAGAAATTTTTCAACCGCCACGAGAAGTTGCACCCTTATTAATTTCACGCGTGAAAGTCTTAGCGAAACTTGATATTGCGGAAAAAAGATTACCACAAGATGGTCGCATTAAATTAAGTCTTGGTGGTCACTTTGTCGATATTCGTGTATCTACCTTACCTTCAAATCATGGTGAACGTGTTGTCTTAAGAATTTTAGATAAAAATACCGCGCGTTTAAATGTGCAAGATTTAGGGATGAATAAACAACATTATAATTTAATGCAAGATTTAATTTATAAACCACATGGTATTATTCTCGTCACAGGTCCCACCGGTTCTGGAAAAACTACAACGCTTTATGCGGCATTAAGTGAATTAAATGATAGTAAACGAAATATATTAACGGTAGAAGATCCTGTTGAATATGATTTACCCGGGATTAGCCAAACAGCAGTCAATCCAAAAATCGATATGACGTTTGCTAAAGGTTTACGTTCTATTTTACGACAAGATCCCGATATCGTGATGGTGGGAGAAATTCGTGATTATGAAACGGCGCAAATAGCAGTGCAAGCGAGTTTAACAGGACACTTAGTTTTTTCAACCTTACACACCAATACCGCAATTGGTGCCATAACAAGATTAAAAGATATTGGTGTTGAACCTTATCTTATCGCATCAAGTTTAATTGCTGTTATCGCACAACGTTTAGTAAGAGTAACTTGCAATCAATGTCACGGCGAACAAAATGAATGCGAGCAATGTGATGGTTCAGGTTATTTTGGTCGTAGCGGTATTTATGAAGTGATTGCCATCGATGATAAATTACAGTCGATGATCCATGATAATAGTACCGAACATGATATGTTGAAATACAGCGCATCACGTTATCCAAATATCAAGCAAGATGGCTTAGAAAAAGTCGCCAATGGTTTAACCACAAAAGAAGAAGTTTTACGAGTAATTGGTTAAGACCAATTAATCTATATTAGGTAAAAATGAAATGGCAGTTTTTAAATACAAAGCACTCGATGGCAAAGGCCATAAAACCAGCGGCATCATTGAAGGTGATAGTCAAAGTGCGTGTCGTTTAAAATTACGCGAACAAAATTTAATTCCACTTGAAATTACGCAAAATGCAGCGGTAAGGTTTTCTCGTTTCAATGGTATTTCAGTAAAGAATTTAGCGATCATCACCCGGCATTTAAGTGCATTATTATTAAGTGGGATGCCTTTGGATAGTTCTTTACTTGCCATTTCCGAACAATGTGAATCGACGAAATTAAAAAATCATGTCATGTCCGTGCGTTCCCAAGTGCTCGCTGGTTCGTCACTTGCCAACAGTTTAGCAAGTTTAAATAATGTATTTCCTAAATTATATATTGCGGCAGTTCGAGCTGCGGAAGAAACAGGCGATCTCGCATCGATATTACAAGACTTAGCTGACTATTATGAAAAAAGATTAGAAGTCCGGCAAAAAATATCTCAAGCATTATTATATCCCATGTTTATGACCATTATTTCATTTGCCATTGTGATATTTTTATTAAGTTATGTTGTGCCAAAAATGTTATCTGTTTTTCAACAAGCGCATCAACAGTTACCCTTGATGACCAAAATATTATTATTTATTAGCCATAGTTTTTCGAGTTATGGCATTTATATGTTGCTGTTTTTTATTATAGTATTGGTATTATTAATTCGATTATTTCGCATCGAAAAATGGCAAAACCATTTACATCAATTTTTACTCAGAATCCCATTAGTGGGTAACATGATTAAATTAATTGAAACCGCACGCTATTGCCAAGCACTCGCCATGTTAAACGCAGCCAGTGTTGATATGATTAAAGCGATGAAAACTGCGACACAATTAATTAAATTTATACCGATTAAAAAAGCACTCATGGAAGCCTATGTCAAAATTAATGAAGGCGCGAGAATTGCAACTAGTTTACAAGCAACACATTTTTTTCCTGCAATTACCATTCACTTAATCACTAGCGGTGAAAATAGCGGACAATTAGCGGCGATGTTACAACGCGCGGCAGATGCAGAAGAAAGAGATATTGCTAGAACACTCTCAACATTTTTAACTTTATTTGAACCAATTTTAATTTTACTGATGGGATGTATCGTATTGTTTATTGTATTAGCAATATTATTACCCATTTTCTCAATCGATCAAATGGCGGGATTATCATGAAACAAAAAGGTTTTACATTAATAGAAGTCATGGTGGTAGTTGTTATCCTCGGGATATTAGCTGCAATTGTTATTCCTAAAATTATGGATAGGCCAGAACAAGCACGTTTAGTGAAAGTGAAGCAAGACATCGTTTCAATCGATGAAGCGCTTAATCTTTATAAACTCGATAATGGATTTTATCCATCTACCGATCAAGGCTTGAGTGCTTTAGTTAATAAGCCTACAAGCGATCCCATTCCGACTGAATGGCGAGATGGTGGCTATTTAAAATCGTTACCCAAAGATCCTTGGGGACATGTTTATCAATATTTAAGCCCAGGTCAGCATGGTGATTTTGATGTGTTTACTTATCAACAAAGTGATCATAAAGAAATTGGCAATTGGGATTTATCGTGATGAATCATCGCTATCGTGCTTTTACGCTGGTCGAAATGATGATTGTTCTCGTTATTATTACCATCGTTGCGTCGGTGGCCGTGTTAGCGATTGGCCATGTAAATCGTAAAGCTCACCTCAAAGAAACCGTGGTGGAATTAACGTCACTTTTAAAAGTCGCAGAACAATATGCTATTTTACAACCGGGTGAAGTCGGCATTCAATTTAAAGGTGATCATTATCGGTTTGTGCGTTATCAAGAAAATGCCAAAGAGCCTTGGCAAGAAATCCATCGTGGCGCATTAAGTAATGAGCATATAATTCCTGATGATATTAAAATTGATGTTACTCAAAATAATGAAGAGACAAATAAAGATAAACCTTTACTTTTATTTTCTCGAACGGGTGAAGCGTTGCCTTTTGTTTTCAATATCAGTCCGCGTTATGGTCGGATAAAATTTAAAGTCGTATTAAATAAAAATGGTCAAATCACAGTTAACGAAAAATAAAGGTTTTACCTTAATTGAAATTCTCGTCGCACTCGTTATTGTGGCGATTGCTTTTTTTGCGATATTTTTAACGGCAAGTCGTTCAGTGAGACAATTTGATATTATCCAACAAAAAAATTATGCAGAATGGGTGGCGAACAATATTATGAATGAAGCCTTGCTCAACATGATAGCGATTCCGAGCAGTGGTCAACAACAAGTATTTAATTCAAATTTTCAATGGCAAATTGCTGATGAAAAAACACAATTTCACCAAATTAAAGCGTTAACGGTGACTGTATCAAATCACCAGACCACATTATTTCAGTTAACGAGTTATACGCATGAATAAATTAAGTCGTGGCTTTACATTAATTGAAGTGATTATTGCCCTTTTAATTTTCGTCATTATTGCATTACTAATGGGTGTAGGGTTGCGCCAAATTATTCAAGCAAAAACTGTGATCGCTGACAAAACAACGCAATTAACCAATTTACAATTTACCATGATTTTTTTAAAAACAGATATACAACACAGTATTAATCAACAGGCAACAAATAGTAGCGGTGAAAAAATACCGCCATTAGTGATTAATATCAAACCCAATGAATATTTATCTTTTTCGCGTAATGGTGATATTAATCCCTTAGCGACTGAAAATCGTAGTGACTTAATGCGTGTTGCGTATTTTGTTAAAAATGGGGATTTAATTAGAAGAACCTACGATTCACTCACATTAAATAATCAATATAGTGACAGAATATTAATGAGTAATATTGAAGATTTTAATGTGATGGCCTTAGATAAAGATAATAAACAACTCAGCCATTGGCCTATTTATAATACAAAAAAACAAACGCTACCGCGTGGACTCGTCATTCATTTTTGTCAACACCACCACGGTTGTGTTGATGCCACTTATGTTGTGAGTGAGGCGAGTGATGATAAAACATAGAGGCACGGTATTATTAACCGCATTGTTAATTATTGCGATCACAAGTTCATTAGTCATGATGATTTTTTCTCTGATAGAAACCAATATTACACGCAGTGAAATGGTGTTTAATCATGATAGAGGTATTTATCGAGCGCAATTAGTATTAGTATGGGCTAAAGAAGAATTAGTGACATCATTAAAAAAACATCGCAGTCATCATGAAAGAGAACCCGCACCCATTCATTTTCCTACATATAATTTTGCTCGAGGTAAAATTGATGGCAAAATAATTGATGAGCAAGCCTATTACAATATCAATAATTTAACCGACCAAACGCAATATTTAAATTTTATCAATTTATTAAATACCTTATTTCCCAATCATAATAATAAAAAATTAGCGTTAAGTATCATGAAAAAAGTCAGTCAAGCACGGCTTAAAAGTGTTTCGGAATTAAGACAATTACCCACAGTGAGTGCGGCAATTTATCAAAAACTACAACATCATTTAGTTGCTTTACCTAACTCGACGGCGATAAATATTAATACTGCCGATGCCATAACTTTAACCGCCTTAAGTCCGCAGATTGATGCGAATATTGCACATGATATTATTGATTATCGTGAAAATCATCAAGAATTTACTAGTCCTGAAGCTTTAAGTTTATTACCTGCACTTCATGAAATTAGAATTAATCCTAATCTCACCACAATTTATAGTGATTTTTTTATGGTTCATGCTGACGTTACAATTGATAGGCAACATGTTATAGTCAATCAATTATTAAAACGAACGTTAAGCAAAGGCAAAATTAAGGTGGTGACAATTAAATGATTGATAAATTAATCGTTATCCTCCCAGCAATTGACTCACCTCATTTTATTATCGAGGGCCAAACGGTTACGTTACAAGATGCTCAAACGTTTATTAATAATAGACCTTTTATTTTATTATTACCAAGTCATGTGATATCACATTTTCAAATTAATATTCCCAGTCAAAATAAACAACATTGCTTACAAGCCGTTCCGCATTTATTAGAAGATAAAGTCAGTGATGATATTGAATCGCTTCACTTTGCTATTGCCGATGAATTTGAAAACGCTAAATGTCATGTCGCGATTATTCAGCATCAATTGATGACTAGAGTCACCAATTTACTTAAAGAACACCAATTATATCCTAGCAAAATATTAGCAGATATCTATCAACTTCCGTATTTAGAAGAACAATGGACCTTAATTCAACAAAATGATTTTGTTTTAATTAGGCAAGAAAAATTTTCTGGTTTTTCTTGTCATATTAATGATTTTCCTGTGTTAATAAAATTAGCTTTCGAGCAAGCATTAAATAAACCGAAAGCGATGATTACTTTTACCAAAGAGTTAATATCTCTTTGTGATAATGAAATACCGATTCAACAAGCGGTGGTTGAATATACACCTAATATTGATCAAGGAATAAATCTATTAACCACACCTTATAAATTAAAAAAGAAAAATCAGCAACAACATTGGCGAATACTATTAATTAGTAGTTGTTTATTATTGGCAACATTTATGATTGGAAAAACAGCACAAGCGATATATCTAAAAAATCGGATAGCTTGGCAGCAACAACAAATTGCTAAACTTTATTATCAATTATTTCCACAAGCAACTGCAGTTGTTAGCCCAAAGTTTCGAATTAGTGAAAAATTAAAAGCGTTATCCAATGGTAATGAATTAAATGAAGCATTGTTTGATCGGTTGTCTATTATTGCATTAGCGTTAAAATCAGCACCTGAAGTTACTTTAACGACCTTAAATTTTAATCAATCTGAAATTAAATTAACATTAACTACAACCTCGATTGATCACTTTAATCATTTTGTTCAGCAATTAAAAAAATATCACATTACCTTTAAGCAACAAATCACCGATACAAAGCAAGCAATCAATGCCAATATAAGGATTACGCTATGAAACAATGGTGGGCGAGCTTAAATTTTCGGGAACAATTATTGCTAAAAATAGGGGGTATTGTTGTTATTGTCTTACTATTTTATAGTATGATTTGGTCACCGTTATCGACTTATATTAATAATGGACAAACAACGCTGTTAAATAATCAACAACTTTTACAATTTATCCGTTCTGCTGAAACAAAATTAAATTCACAACAAACCACGACACATAGTGAAACTATTTCTGATTTGAATGAGTTAATTACCCTGATTAATAATAGTTTAATACAGGGACATTTAAAAAATTCATTAAGCCAATTAACGTCACCCGATGATAATAGTGTTAAGTTAAGTTGGGAAAAAGTTGATTTTGATCATTTCATCGCCTGGTTACAGCAATTTCAGCAAGACTATAAAATCAAAGTCGCCAGTTTACAAATTAGGGCTATCAATAATAAAGGATTAGTTAAGGGTTCGGTTTTAATAAGGTTTTCTTAACAAGTCGCTATTGCAATATGCTACATTTTTATTATACTTCTGGCCTCCAAAACGTAATATAAGAATATTTCTATGGCAAATAATAGCAAAAAAGATGGGAAAGAAACTCATCGCACTTTATCATCGAGTGCTGATTTTACACTACAAATTTCTGGGTTTATCGGGAAAAGGTCTGTAAATGTTCGGTTAATGTCTCCAGAAGAAATACTAGCATTTGCAATTGCAATAAGAAATTCAAATCCGACAGCATGTGCAACAGAAGCAGAAAGACTTACTCATCAACCTAGATTCGGGCAGTAAAATATTAAAAAATAAATAATAATTAAATTATTTTAACGCCTGTTTAAAATTTTATAATCTAAATATTAGAGATTGAACCTTAATCTATACTTAGATTCTTTAAAAATAACACGGGATAAATTTTGCCTAGTTTTCATGGTATAATGTGCTAAAGGAAAAATAATAAATTTGTAATTAACAATCCCATAATTGGACGTGGATAAAATAACAATAACGAAGGCCTGTCCATGTTTGGTGATACCTATTCGCTTGCATTAAGAGCGCAATTATTAGAGAGCGCACAACAATTAAATTATGATCCCCATTTGTTACCGGATGGCACAGACGTATTAGTTGTTGCCCAAACTCGAGCATTTTTTAATGCTGATTTACCTAAAAAGCAAAATACCGATCATTTTATTGCGGTCAAGAAAAAATATAAATTGGTGGCTATCTTGGATTTAATTCGAAGATTAGGTAAGCCCGTATCCTTAGACGATTTTAGAGCAGAATTAGTAACACTCTCACAAGATCCTATATTTAAATACACTTCCTCGAGTTGGCCTTGGCAAAAAGCAAGTTCGCTAAAAACAATAAATTCTTTACTTACAATCTTCAATAAAAATAATCGTGAACGTTCTTTGCAGAAAAAGAAGAAAATTCATGCTCTGTTATTGGAGTTAGTGAAGAGAAAACGTTATGATGAAGTTTTTCTAATGATATTTAGTAAGTCTATGCTTAATCATAGGTTTGATCCTAGATTAAAGATTTTTCACTATATTTTAAGGTTAGGACATTCCGAGCAATTGCAAGATGCCCAATTTGTTCTTTTTGACATGATGCTACAATGTTATGTTCCGCCTAATGAGGGTTGTCTAAGATTTGCTAAAAACTTAGTAAAACATGGGATGATTACAAGTTCACGTAGCCTTATTAATCTTGCTAAATATAGTATAAACAGCGCACGTTGGGTATTAGATTTTGTCGTAAAATCAGAAGCTCAAAATAATGAAGCTATAAAGTTACAGAAAAAAATTATCGATATTATTTATGATTTCTTATATAAAAGTAATGATGCAGAGGGACTTTTTCGATTAGCGTTAACACATAGTTTTATTGCTAATAGGATAATCTCTGATCGAGTCGCAACGACACTACTTAATAACCATTTTGACATAAATCAAGATTGGGTTTATGAGTTAGGTATGCGCTCAGCTGAAAATGCCTCAATTATAGTATCTAATTTAGCGAATTTTAGGTATCTAAAGCTTGTTCATTTATTTGATTTAATTCAAATGTTGAATGAGCAAAGATTTGCTATACCACAATTTTCCGCTAATGAGTTAAAGTTATTATTTAATTATACGATAAATTTTCCAGCGAAAAGCTTAGTCATTTTGAATTGTCGCGATCTTTCTCGTCAGTTACCATCTTGGCAAATAGTTCAATTGATTATTAATCTCAAGGATCATCCATCAGAATTAATTTATAAATTTATAGAAAAAAATCAAGGATATTTATCATTATTTGAATTGACTCAGCTAATAATTTATTTTCCAACATTGCATATTAAGATAGAGCGATTAATCAATTTTCCTCAAGACCGATTTTCTACTAATGATAGTGTTTTTCTTTATAGAGAATGGTATAAAGCAAAAAAGAAGGCAGATAAAAATCAGGATGTTGATGAAATGACACATCCTTTTGGCGCAGCAAAACATCAAGGTAAATTTAATCAAGATGCGTTAATCAAAAATTATCCCAGCAAATTGGACAAAGATGGTGTCTGTGGTGGATTAGTATTGGAGTTTTTACGCTATTATGGAAAGTCTATTTTAAAATCTTTATATTTAAATGGACAACCCTTTATCGAAAAACTGAATAGAAATTTGGGATTTAAAGCTAAAAGTCTCCCTGCCTTAGCAAAAAATTTTACTAACCGAGTGTTCTTTTACCAAAATGATCAACATATGTTTAAAGACCAAGCCAGCAAAAGTAAAAATACTATTACAATTGATAATATAGAATATTGTACAACCGAGTTGAAACATCAATTAATCCATGAAATTGGAGAAGCAATTTTAGCTAAATTATCATCCACCGAACCGCTTTGTTATCTATCGATTAATAAACATGCGTTAGGGATAGTAAGATTATATGATCCTAATTCATCTGAATATATTACTTTAGTATTCGATCCTAATAATGGAATAGAATGTTTTAATCATAATCAACAAGCCGAGCTAGAATCACGTTTAGAGGGTTGGATAAATTATTACTTGGATACTAGTGATAAATTGCAAACCTACTATTTTACGCCCGGGGTAATTGAAAAACCTGATGTATTACGTTCACCAAGCTATTTAAAAGAACAAACTCCAGAACAATCAAGAGTACCACTCATATCCCCATTATCATGTTCATAACAAACAATGTTTAATGCAAATAAGTTAGCGAAAATGTTTTTTTATCAAATAAAAAAGTAGCTAACAATTTTAAAAAACCAATCTAAGACGTGAGTTATATAAGTAAAAAACCGTGTTTTCACTTATATGATTCATCACATTCGATACCAAGGAAGATATATTGATTGTTTTCAATTCTAAAGGTAACGATTAAATGAACGATATAGTTTCTCCCACTGAAGATAAAATAGCAAAATTAAAAAAAATTGCTGAAAATCAGGAATTACATTTCTATTTACAACAACTATTAATTACCCGAATAGATTCGCTAAGAAGTACGACTTATCTTCATGATAAAGATAGCGTTGGTCGTGAACAAGAATTATTACGCGCTAATTTATTATTAGATGAATGTCATCGAAGGATGAAAGATCCTTCACCTTGGCACGAAGGGATTGATTATCTGCTCCAATCAGCAAGCCACATTCTAGATAAGAATTTAGGAAAAAGGCTAGCTTCTCATCTAATAGATCAAGTTGCATCTAAAAGCTTCGATAGTAGCACGGCGTCTTATTCTTCTGGTGTTGAAAGAGACGCAGCAAATAGCCCACCCGGATTAATTATAAACTTATGTTGTGATCAAGCTGGTTATCGACAAGTTGGTCGCGCGGTAACAAGTGGGCGTCGCGGAAAATTTGTTGAAACCTCACCAGATAATGTAGCGCGAGCTTTTATCGGTTTTGAAATTCAACCAGGTGCCAGAGTAACCATTGTTGGTCATAATACAACGGGGAGTCCTTTTCTAAAAGATAATCAAGGAAATGCCGTTTCAATTGATGAACTCGCCCAAAGAATCGTAGACAGTCTTGGGGATGATAAATCGATAGATTTCACTGTATCATTAATCGCCTGTCAGGCGGCAAGTGGTAATCCTTCAGCGGCCGAACAACTCATGCGACGTTTAGCAGAATTGGGTGCAACAGGGGCAAAAGTTGAAGCAAGTCCAACCTCATTAATTTTAAATTATTCAGGGTCTATCGATGCTATTCGGCCCGAAGATGATAGAAGATATCGATCCGCCGAGGCGATGGGCGATAAAAAAACCATGGCAAAATTAGAGGCAAGAGCCAATCCAAAACGTGAGATTGTGACTTTTAGTTGGGATGGTAATAACGTAGATGCAATGAGTTCAACTTGTGGCGAAGCAGGTAGAAAATATTTAAGTTCATCGATGGCAACAGAACAAGAGCATCTTCCCGCTTATCGTTCTCAATTTCAGTTTTGATAAAAATTGAATGAATTTAGCGTTTAATTTGAGTCCAAGCGTTACTATCCATTAAAGATAATGCGCGTTCTGCAGCAGGATTGCCTTGTCTTGCTGATTCTTGGATCCAAAGTTTTGCCATTTTAGGATCTGCTTTGGTGCCTAAACCATAAAAATACATGTAACCAACGGCGTATTGCGCATCGGCATTACCTTTATTGGCAGCTGGTAATAATTGTTTTAAAGCGATGCCGTAATTTTGTTGATTAAAATTTTGTTTTCCTAGCGAGAGAGAATTGGCGGTTAAACTTTGTTGCGCACAAGCAGATAAACAACTGGCGAGTAACAGTGGCAGTAAATATTTTTTCATTTTTTACAATCCTTGTGGCGGTGGTGAAAAAATTAATTTATTTTCGGGTAATAGTAATCTTTCATCTTGATTATTACTAGTAATGATCACTTGATGGGGTAATATTTTCTTTAAGGTAATACCCGGTAAAATCGTGTCACCTGTTAAAAATATTTTTTCGCTATTATCTGGTAATTTAATAATTGCTTGTGACTGTTCTGAATTAATCATTAAACCGACTAAATGAATGTTTAAATCGGCAACGGGTAAGGTATTATCCTGGCCAAAGAGATGCAAGCTTGCAACTTCTCTAAAATGATGAGTATTGGATAATTCTGTGGTCATTAATTTGGGGGCGGTGCTCGATTGCCGAAAAAAATGATAATTACTGAGAATAAGACTAAATAAACACAATATTAACACACCCCAACAGAGTGATTTGCAAGTGTTTGAATTAATGAAATTTAAAATCGGCTCTTTATTCATTCTGCTATTTTATCATACATTTGGTCGGCGCCAAACAATCAATCTGTCTGTTTATCTAGAATCAAAACTTTAAATAATTCACCCATTTCATGTGGCATTAAGAGTTTTTGTAATTGTTGACTCAATACAATGGGCTCTAGCGTTAACTTGGACGCGAGTGTAATAATATCTTCTTGCATTAAAAAGTTGGCTTGGTTATCAAATAATTCAATTTCTAAATTAAGCGCTTCGGCATCCCGAATGATACTCGTCCAATTCACGTGCGCAGTGATATCTTGTAAGCCTGGTAAATAAAACGGATCATCATGAGTATAATGCTGATAATGACACATGATTGTCCCTTGATTTCTTTCCGGATGATAATATTCACTCTGTTTAAAACCATAATCAATTAATACTATTTTACCTGACGTTAAAATGGATTTAAGACTATTTAACCAAGGCTTAGCCATTAAATTAATTTCAGAAAAATAATTGTCATTTGGATCTAAATTTAATTGTAAAAATTCTTCATATAATCGTTTGTCGCTCAAGGGGCCTAGTTGATATTGAAAATTTTCATTAACATAACATTCTTGTAATTCTTTATCGATATAAGCAAAGCGATGAACCGGCATACTGTCTAATATTTCATTAGCAAAAATAATGCCGCTGAAAGGTTTATCGGGTAATTGTGGTAACCATTCAATAGTGGATAAAAATTGTGGTGCTTTTTGTTGAAATAAATGTTGTTGCCGTTGTTTTAACTCAGGACTAACTTCTAATATAAAATATTTTTTGGGTAATTGTTTGGAGACTTCTAAATAACACAACATATCTAGCGCCATTTTTCCTGTGCCGGCACCGAATTCTAAAATCGTCTCATAGCCATGACGTTGAAAATAATGCCCTAGACAATGTGAAAAAACGGGTGAAATTTCAGGTGCAGTTATAAAATCACCTTCACGACCAAATTTTTTCATACCATTGTTGTAATAGCCTAAACCCGGCGCATAAAGACAAGCATTCATATATTCACGAAAAGTAATTTTACCGTGATGTTGGTGAATTCGTTGTAAAATATAGGTCTTAACGTTTTTACAATGTTGTTGCATTGCTGGTGTGGGTTTGGGTAGCGTAATCGTATTATTCATTTTAATAAAATCTTAATAATAAATTCTGTTAGTTTAGTATACGGTGGATTCAATAAACGAGTTGTTGAAAATCGGGATTGATAAAAAATGGGTTTTACTTTAGAAAAAGTGTTAAAACCTTCTAAGCCGTGATAATGACCCATTCCGCTATTACCGACACCGCCAAAAGGTAACGCATCTTGCCCTATATGATAAAGCGTATCATTAATCGTGACGCCACCTGAAATAGTTTGTTGCAAAACAGTATTGATATCTTCTTTATTATGACCAAAATAATATAAGGCTAAAGGACGTGGTCTTTGTTGAATATAGTCAATAAAATCTTTTTGTGTTTGATAAGCCACAATTGGTAATATCGGGCCAAAAATTTCTTGTTGCATAATTAACATTTCAGGTTTTGTGTTAAATACTAACATCGGTGTGATTTTATTTTCACCCTCTATTTCAGGTGTTAATAAATGAAAAACCGCCCCTTTTTGTTTAGCATCCTCTAATAAATGTTGTATTCGTTGATAGTGTTGTTGATTAATAATCGCCGTTAAATCTTGGCTGCTGTTTGGATAAAATGCTTGCGTTGTTTTTTGTGCGATAGTGATAAATTCATCGACTTGATTCTCATGTATGAATAAATAATCGGGTGCGATACAAGTTTGACCTGAATTTAATAATTTTCCTTTAATAATTTTTTTTGCCGCGGCTTTTAAAGAATAATTTTCAGCAATAATACAGGGCGATTTGCCACCGAGTTCAAGCGTGACCGGGGTTAAATTTTCACATGCAGCACGCATAATATGTTTGCCCGTTGCCGAACTACCGGTAAACAGTAAATGATCAAATGGCAACCGGCTAAATTTTTCTGCCACAGTGACATCACCACTCACACAAAAAATCTTATCTTGCGTAAAATAACGATGGAGTAAAATCGTCATCAGTTTAGTAAAGTAAGGCGTATATTCAGAAAATTTAATCATTACTCGATTGCCTGCTGCTAACGCACAAGCAAGAGGTCCCAGGGTTAAATAAAAGGGATAATTCCACGGTACCATAATACCAACAACCCCTAATGGTTGACGCAAAACTTTTGCGTGACCCGGTTGAAACCAAATACTCACAGGCCGTTTTTCAGGACGCATCCAATTTTTCAAGTGTTTCTTAATATATTTTAATTGATGAAGACTCGGCACCATTTCATAAAGTTTAGTTTCAATAGGGTGGCGTTGCTTAAAATCTTTCGTGATGGCTTCGACAATATCTTTTTGATGACGTTTAATTATTTTGATTAATTGATTTAATGATTGCAGGCGTTCTTTATAAGTTGGATAAGGATGAGCTAAATAAGCGTCTTGCTGCAGATAAAAATGTTCTTGTAATAGATTTCTTGCCATCGTTTTTTGCACTTTAGGGTTAATTTCAAGTGTTTCCATGTTGTCACTCCATATTGAAGACAAGATAGTACCAGAATTAATGTGGAGATAGCAGTAATAGTACAAACTCTTTTATTACAATATGTTATATCAAATGTTGCAAATGTCCATATCTGTTCTAACCTTAATAGGGGAGCCGTAAAAGGAAGTTAGGAGAGCAAAAGTAAATGGCTTATCGCTGGTATCAATGGTTTATAACTCTGATGTTATTGATCTTCGTCAATCAAACCTTGGCGTTTAAAGTATATTTGGCGACAGGGCATCCCTATTATCCGCCATTTAGTAAACGTGTTAATAATGAAATCCAAGGTGCGGCTGTCGACATTGCTAAAATAGTGATGAATAGATTAGATAAAGACGTGAGTTTTAGCTATTTAGGTGATTGGGCTACGGTAAAAAAACATTTACAAAATGGCAACATTGATTTACTTATTATTGCTAAAGATCCCAGTATTTATCAAAACGCCACTCATAGTGAACCTTATTTAACAGAGCCAATCGTGGTTTTTGTGAAAAAACAACATCGATTTTATTTTCGATCGTTAGAAAATTTAAAAGGTAAGCGAGGGGTGATGGTCGAGAATGTTTTTTATGATCAAAAATTACAAAATTATATGAATTCAAATTTATCCATCCAATATGTTAAAACTGCTCGTGATGGGTTTTTAGCTTTAAATAATAATCAAGCCGATTATTTTATTTATGAATTATATCTGGGAAATATTATTTTAAAAAAAGAACAATTTGCAGGGCAAATTGAGCATTTGCATCATCCTGTTATGGTAGAAAAATATTTTATGGTAGTCCCAAATAATTCTTTATTAGCAAACGATATGAATGAAATAAATAACATCTTAACCGAATTAAAAGAAGATGGCACGATTTCGCAAATTGTTAAAAAGCATGAATTAGATGCCTTGCTTTTTCAACATACACCTTAGAAGGAGTGATACATGAAATGGACAACAAGCTTAACAACGTTACTTATAATGTTTTGTTGGCAATTCAGTATTGCGAGACAGACTTCGTTTGATGATAGTAATTGGCCACCTAAAGATGATCAATTACCTAAAAATTCAATTTCTTCACCAGATGGTAATAAAGTATTACAACTAAAGAATAAAAATTCTAATTCTACGTTTCAATCAAAAAACTTACAAGGTGACATAACTGCACCAAATAATTTTGGTCAAGGACAAGTAAATCCTAGCAATAATAGTTCAAATGATTATGCAGAAAGACTCGATAACGTCGCAACAATGATGTGTTCTTGTAACAATATGCAATTAGATAAAGCGGCAAACTGTTTTCAAAATGCGATGACTCAATTAACTAGTTTACAAAAAGAGTTAAGTGCATTACCTCAAGAAACAGTCTTACCCGATAGCATGAAATCATCTGCAGAAAAAATGAAAACTTGCATGCAATCTTTTTCAAATAAAGTGAAATCGTTAACAGGAGGCGGGGGATTATAATTTTTATCAATTGAATTAAAT
>CAYGUK010000049.1:0-29344 GCA_964352985.1 uncultured Legionellales bacterium | reverse complement strand
TAGGCAGTATTATCAGGGTAACTATTTAGCATTTATGCTGAATAAGTTACAAAAGAAAAAAGCTAATCCTGATATTACCACCACCAACAAGACAAGAAAAATAAGAGGTGTTCGCCAGTTACCAATTGAAACCAATAAACTCCCTAAAATTGGTGCAATTATAACAGCAAGCCCAACCGCCGAAGCGCAAATGGCAATATATTTAGCCGAATTCTTGCCTGCATATTTATCTCTTATCATAGCATAAGCAATATTAGGTCCAACACAAGCGGTAATCCCTTGTAAAAAACGAGCACATAAAAGTAACGTCATGTTATTTGCCATGGCACATATTAGGGTAATAACAATATAAAAAACTAAACCATATAACAAAATACGATATCGTCCGAAACGGTCTGAAATAGGACCGTAGATTAATAAACCAATGGTATAACCCAAAGCATATAAGTCAGTTACCAACTTAACTGCTGTCATGGAAGTATGAAGTGCCATGACCATTGAAGGAAATGCTGCGACTTGCATATCACTGGTCATCGGTGAGAAACCACAGAGTAAGAATAGAACACACAAGAACATTATGACAACCTGGGCTTAATGAGACTAAGAAATATCCTCAATGGATTTACACCCGTATATTATTATTTGCATTTTTAACACACCGATGAAAAATCGTGGCTAATTATAACAAATAGAGTAGTTTTAGATATAAACAAAGCAGTTAAAATATTTTTAACTCAAGTTTAAATACAATACAATAACACTATTGCTGAGTGGAGTTTTTCTATGTCGAAACAATGTGTCGTAATTGGTGGTGGTCATGCCGGTAGTTCAGCTGCTATCGCTGCTGCGCGATTTAGAGCTGAGTTAAAAAAAGAAGATGATTTAAAGATTACTCTAATCAATAGAACAAATTGCCTAGGAATAAGACCCAGATATTACGAATATGAATTAGAACAAACGCAAGTACCCTACCCAAATTTTTTATCTGATATTAATGTCGATATTATCATTGATGAAGTCAAAGCTGTCGATTTTCAACAAAAAAAAATTAACACTCTACAGACCACATTAAACTACGATACAGTGGTATTAGCCTTAGGCAGTGAATTAATTCATCCTGACATTAATGGGATTCAACAAACTTACAATATAGATTCTTATGATGCCGCCAAATTATTCCGGCAAGCTTTGATATCGTTAGTGAGTGAAAAACAAGATATTTCAGTTGCTATTTTAGGTGGAGGAATAACTGGAATTGAATTAGCTACCGAACTACCTGTCACACTAAAAAAAATCACTGCAGATAAAGTAAAGTTAACAACCTATTTATTCGATCGTAATCTCATACCCGAAAATATCGGCGAATATGCCGCACCCTATATTCAAGAAGCTTTAAAAAAAGCAAATATTTGTTGTATTAGCCAATGCAAAATTAATCAAATCAACAAAAATCAAATTTTTTACAACGATGTTGAAGTATTACACGCAGATATTATCGTCTCAACATTAGGATTACGAGCAAATAGATTAACGCAAACTTTTCCATTTGAAAAAGATAATTTAGGACGAATAAAAGTTAATACGATGTTAAATATCGATGATCATCCTGAAATTTTTATTGCGGGTGACTTGGCCGTCACTAAAGTAGATAAACAGCATGATTCGGTTATGTCTTGCCAACAAGGTCGGCCGCAAGGACGTTATGCGGGATATAATGCTGTCGCATATTTATATGAAAAAAATTTATTAATCTATACTCAACCAAACTATGTAACATGTATTGATTTAGGGGACTATGGTGCTTTATATACTGAGGGTTGGCAGCGTCAAGTAAAATTATTTGGTTTAGACGCAAAAAAATTGAAACAACATATAAATTGTGATCGAATTTATCCACCACAACATGATAAAGATGAAATTTTAAAATCGGGTATTCCAAATTTTCAAACGCCTGTGCAAACCATACAAGATGAATAGCAAGAGATAAAATTATATTTTGATTCAAAATTTAGTATATACTTATTTCAATGATTGAATATTTTCAGGAACTTTATGCAATCGAACTCACAACATAAAAGCTTGCCGATAGGTGTTTTTGATTCTGGTATGGGTGGTTTAACAGTATTAAAAGAATTAACAACTTTATTACCAAATGAGTCATTTATTTATTTAGGAGATACTGCGCGTCTACCCTATGGAACAAAAAGTATTGAAACGGTAAAAGCCTATGCAGAACAAATGGTTGCAATTTTGTTAAAAGAAAAAATTAAATTATTGGTCATAGCTTGTAATACGGCTACAACGGCTGCATTAAATTATTTACAAGAACAATTTCCTGAAATGCCAATGGTAGGTGTAATTCAACCGGGTGCCAGTGCGGCATGTCAACAAACGCAAAATAAAAATATTGCTGTTATTGCAACAGAAGCAACAATCAAGTCAGCCATCTATCAAAATACCTTACATCTTTTAGATCCGGAAATTAATGTAATTGCTTTTCCTTGTGGTTTATTTGTTGCGCTTGCTGAAGAAGGTTGTGTTAATGATGAAATTGCGACAGTGGCTGTTGCAAAATATTTACAGCCTATTCTCGATAGTGAACTGGCGTGTGACTGTGTTTTATTAGGTTGCACGCACTTTCCCGTACTTAAAAAAACAATTATTGAATTTCTTGGTCCAAATATTAGTATCGTTGACTCTGCAAAAGCGACAGCGATTACAGTAAAAGAGAAATTACAGCAACTAGATTTATTTCAAAATAAGATAAAATCAAACACTCGATTTTTAGTGACTGATTTGCCTGAGCGTTTTGTTCGTGTGGGTGAAATTTTTCTGGGTAAACCTATTTTGCAAAATTTAGTTAACTTAGTTGATACATTACATTTAGGGCATGGTGTTTCTTCCTAAAAGTCTAAAGTAGTGACTAATTAATAGTTGTGAATAATTATAATCCTTTTAACACTTGTTTTTCAGCATTTTTATTTAACAAAAAGATATTTATTCTTCTATTAATTGGACTAAAAGGATCATCTTTATCGAGAGGATCAGTTGAACCCATTCCTGAAATTCGAATGATTTGGTCTTTATTTAAGCCGCCTTTAATTAATGCGCGACGAGTTGCATTTGCTCTATCAACTGAAAGTTCCCAATTTGTATAACCAGTTGTCGCACCACTTGAATAGGGTTTTGCATCAGTGTAACCAATAATGATAATTTTATTATTAACTTTATTTAATGTTTCAGCTAAAGTCATGATGACATTTTCCGTGGTTGCGTTTAAAACAGCGCTTCCAGATGCAAACATTGGTTTGTTTTCTATATCGGTAAGTCGAACGCGTAATCCATTTTCTACAACATCAACTGAAATATGTTTTTTAAATTCTTCAAGGCTTGGGTCATTATTGATAGCTTGTTCGATTTGTTTTTTGAGTTCCTCTAATTTTTCATTATCTTTTAAATTTTCAATATGTTCTTGTAACTGTTCTTGAGTAATCTCAGGTGGATTTTTTTGAGGGTTTAGCGTGGTTTTAGCGTCACTGACTGTGTGTCCGCCGCCAACCATCAAGTCATCTTTTTTCTCTAGTGAACCACTTTTATAAAATACTTTTGCGGTGGGATTTTTAAAATATTCAGCGATACCTTCTTTTTGATATTTATTTAATGAACTGATTAACCACATTAAAAGAAAAAACGCCATCATAGCTGTGGCAAAATCAGCAAATGCAATTTTCCAAGCACCACCATGGTGTCCATGTCCACCTTTATTGATTTTTTTAATTACAATTAAATTTTGTTCTTTTTGCTCTTCTTGCTGTTTATCTTTTTGATCATCGGCCATGATTATTTCAACTCTTTGATTAATTCATCGAGTTCATTAAAACTAGGGCGAACATTAGATGACAAGATTTTACGGCCAAACTCAAGTGCAATATTAGGCGGATAATTATTTACAGTTGATAATAAAATTAATTTAATACATTGCAATGCTTTGGTGCTGCTATTAACACGATGATTTAACGCAGCGGCAATCGGAGAAATAAAACCATATCCGAGTAGAATACCTAAAAATGTTCCAACTAATGCTGCCGCAATCAGAATACCAAGTTCAGAAGGTGGTAAATTAATCGACTCCATGGTGTGAACAATACCCAGCACTGCAGCCACGATACCAAATGCGGGTAACCCATCTGCTAAATTTTGAATTGCGCTTGGTGCTTCTTCAGCTTCATGATGATGAGCTTCAATTTCATTATCCATTAAATTTTCAAGTTGAAAAAAATCGGCAGTGCCCGTTACTATTAATCGCAGATAATCACAAATAAATTCGGTGACATGATGATCTTTACCGACGAGAGGATAATCAGAAAATAAAGCACTGTTATGTGGTTCTTCGATGTCAGCTTCAATGGCGATAACACCTTCTTTTTTCATTTTAGCGGTAAGACGAAACATTAATGATAAAAGTTGGGTATAGAATTTTTTATTATATCGGTCACCCTTAAAAACGGTGGGAAGGGCTTTTAAGCATGCTTTACAAACTTTTCCACCTTGTCCTGCCATAAAAGCACCGAGAGCAGCACCACCAATAATGAGAACTTCTAACGGTTGATTAAGTGCTGCAACGTGGCCACCTGCCATGATAAAACCACCGAGCACACATCCAATAACGACAAGATAACCAATGATAAATAGCATATCAATCCCTTGGTTTTACTATAAGACTTTTATCCTAAGTCTTGATTTTACATGAGTCAATCCTAGATGATGACTATTAACTTAAAATCATGAACAAAGTCGTAAAGTGCAGACTATTATGATAAATTACGTTTTTAATTGTAACTAAGCGAGTGAATTCATTATGCCAGATCATCAATATCAAATTATCAAAAATATTCCACCTCAAATCTTTCGAGCTTATGATGTTAGAGGTATTGTTGGTGAAAGTTTAAATGAAAATACAGCTTACACTTTAGGTTTAAGCATAGGTAGTGAAGCTCGCGCTTTAAATCAAAAAACATTTGCAGTGGCAAGAGATGGTCGTTTATCAGGCCCTGCTTTTGTCAAAGCATTAATGACTGGGATATTAGAAACAGGTTGTGATGTCATTGATATCGGTGCTGTGCCCACACCCGTTTTATATTTTGCAACTCACCATTTAAAAACACGAAATGGTGTCATTGTCACAGGCAGTCATAACCCAACTAATTTTAATGGGTTTAAAATTATGATTAATGGCATTACTTTAACCGAAGAAAAAGTGAGTGCCTTATATCAACGGATTCAACATGAAGATTTTGTTTCAGGCAAAGGTCAACTTTCACAACAAGATATCAAAGAAAGTTATATTCATCGCATTACTCAAGAAATTAAATTAAAGCGTCATTTAAAAATTGTGATTGATTGTGGTAATGGTATTGCTGGTGCAGTGGCGCCTCAATTATTTAAATCATTAAATTGTGATGTCGTCGAATTATTTTGTGATGTCGATGGTGAATTTCCAAATCATCATCCCGATCCGAGTATCGAAGAAAATTTACAAGACTTAATGGCAGCCGTAAAAGCAGAAAAAGCCGATATTGGCTTAGCTTTTGATGGTGATGGTGATCGTTTAGGTGTTGTCACCAATCAGGGAGAAATGATTTATCCTGATCGACAAATGATGTTATTTGCAGAATCAGTTTTAAAGAATAATCCAAAAGCTAAAATCGTGTTTGATGTGAAATGTTCTAAACATTTACATAATGTGATTGTCAACAATAATGGCCATCCTATTATGTCACGCACGGGGCATTCTATTTTAAAGAAAAAAATGTTAGAGGAAAATGCGCCACTTGCGGGTGAACTAAGCGGCCACATTTTCTTTAATGATAATTGGTATGGTTTTGATGATGGGCTTTATGCAGGTGCCAGATTATTAGATATTGTGAGCAGTGATAACGTAACGAGTAGCGAATTATTTCATCGCTTTCCTTCAGGTTTATCAACGCCAGAATATAAAATTAATATTGATGAAAATGCAAAATTTGATTTTATTGATCAGTTTGTTTCACATGCGCATTTTATAAATGGCACGCCCAATACGATTGATGGATTACGTGTAGAATTTCCTGATGGTTGGGGCTTACTTCGAGTATCTAATACTACGCCTACATTAATCGCAAGATTTGAAGCAGATAATGAAGCTGCTTTAACTCGAATTAAACGCGATTTTCGTCAGCAAATATTAAATCTTAACGATAATCTCGAAATCCCATTTTAATGCCAAACAAAATGTTTTCGAATTTGAACCAGGATAAGATAATTTTATCCTGATGGTCGTCAACGAAAATTCTATCTCAATAATAAATTTTAAATGCAAATTTAAATCGAGATAAAAATTTATTACAAACCAGCCCAAACTAATGTAGGCTGGTTTTTTATCACTTATTTTCTAAATGGTTTGACTTGGTGTTCAGACCCAACAGGACTTGGTGTAAATGACGAATACCCTGTTTCCATGCTTCTAACCCAAGCATCATATTTTTCAACATCAGTTAAAGCTGGGATTCCATCGATACCATCAAGTTTAAACCTCATCTGTTTTAGTTTTTCTTGGTGAGCGAGCTGTTTTTGTCTGGAATTTTCTATATCATCATTACTAGAAAAGAAATTAAAAGTTGTTGTCATAATATCCTCATTTATCCTAAAATTTAGAAGGAATAAATTATAATTGAAGCGCCAGATGGTGAAAGTAGCATATATACACGGAATAATACTTACTTAAAAAAAAAAGAAATTCACTACCTCAAAATTTGAAGATCATTAACTATATTTTAGGACACCTTAGTTTTACAATAATTTATCCCGGGATTTCTTGATTGCCACGATAAAACCGTTTCTCATAAGGCTGATAAAATTCATCAATTGTAGAAGGAACACGAGCGTAATAACCTAAAATTTGTTTTACATCTTCAGTGCAATTCGATAAATAGTTTTCACCTAAAAATCGAGGAAAGTCAATTTGCGGTTTCATGAATGGGCGTGAGTAAGTCAAGGTTAAGCCGCGTCTAATAGAATTAGATTGATTCATGCCAGCGGCATGCCAAGTATTAGAATCAAATGCGACAACATCACCGGCTTTGCCCGTAATTCGTTCAGCATGTTGATAAAATTCAGCTTCATTCGGTTTTTGATTTGAACGATGTGAACCACTCGCAATATATGTTGCACCATTATCAAGAGTAAAATCATCTAGCATGATGAGAATATTTATTAATAAATGAATATCACCAGAAAAAGTTCTCACATCACGATGAATTTTAGAAACATAAGCGTTATCTTGTGGTTGATTAATAAAAGCACCAAATGAATTTAATATATAGTTGCCATTAAAATACCACTTCATTAAGTCATTTAATAACAACATCGCAACCAATTCATCCATGCTATTATTATCACCAATTAAAAAATGACATGTTCCAGACATGGCGTCACCGATGCCATTTTTTATTTGTATTTTCCGGCGTTTTTCATACATGATATCGAGATCATTTCTTAATCGAGTGATAAATTCTTTTTTTAATAAATTTTCAAATTTGACCCAACCGCGTTCATTCATTAATGTTTTATCTAGTTCTACCATAATTTTTCTCGAACTAAGTAATTCGGTTTTTTCCGTACTTCGTCATAAATTCGCCAAATATATTCTCCAATAATTCCCAACATAAACATGATCATCCCTCCCACTATTAATATAGCAACCATAATTGGTGCCCAGCCGGTAAAAGGAGTGCCACCACAGAGCCATGAAATAACAATCGTGATCATGTAAAAAAAACCAAGTAGCGAAACGATAATGCCACACAAAGACATAAATCGAATCGGAATATAAGAGGAATCTAAAATACCATCAGCAAAATTTTTTATTTTTTTCCATAAAGTATATTGTGATTTCCCAATAGTGCGCTCTTGTCGTTTATAAGGAATAAAACTTGTTTGATATCCCGTCCATAATAAATCACCTTGAAAAAAACGATTGCGAGTATCCATATTATTAAGTGTGTCCATTACTTTTCTATCCATGAGCGCTACATCAAATCCACCCGGTGGTAGTTTGGGCACACCGATTCGCAAAATGGCATAAGCGACTCGCGATAGAATTTTAGCACTTAACTTATCTTCTCGCTCTTCTCGATGACAAATAACTACTTCATTTCCACTTTGCCATTGCTCAATCATTTTGGGAATTAATTCAACGGGATCTTGTAAGTCGGCAGAGATATTAATAATGGCATCACCTGTCGCATGTTCAAAACCCGCTAACATTGCTGCCATTTGACCAAAGTTCCGGGTAAAACTAATGATTTTTACTTGATTGTCATTGGCACGTAATGTTTTTAACTCTGCAAGCGATCCATCCGTCGAACCATCATTAACAAACACAATTTCATATTGGCAATGAGGTAAGGTATCACAAAAAACTTTTTTTATTTTTTCATAAGTCAGCGTCACTGCTTTTTCATTTTGATAAACAGCGATCACAAGCGATATTGTCGGTTTAACATTATTCATGATCTGCACAGTAACAAAATTTATTGAATTAATACTAGTATATACTAAATTCATTTAAGTTTGGCAGTGTAAACTTCAAATCAATTTAAGCGTTTTAAAGACCAAAACTTCGTTAACAAAAAATTAAAAACCACGATAAATGGAATTAAAAATAATTGTACCCACCACGGGTCAAAATGCATATATTCCACAAAAAAATATAAAACCAATACATTGCTAGCAAAGGAAGTAAAATAGATAAAAAAATATTTTAAAAAGCGTTCTTGGAAACGCAGTTTTTTTTCAGGTTGAAAGACCCAAATAAAGTTAAGCACGTATGTGAATATAATACCTAAAATCCAGGAAATACCTAAGGCAATTAGATAATGTTGTTTTAACATGTACAACAACAAATAAAAAATCACACCTGTTAAAATAACATTTAATCCGCCCACAATTAAGTAGCGCAGAATTTCGATATTCAGATTCAGTGGTTTGTCCATAGTTGCTTTCACTTTGGGCTTGCTTTATTGTAAGTGAATTAAGGGAAAATCAACAACATTATGCCAAGAGTAAAGGAATATTATTTTTACATTATTATCGCGATTGTCGGTTTTATAGGTGCTTGGCAGTATTTGAATATCAATCAACAAAATCAATTTTATTTTCAATTTCACTTTGAACCTGCCGTGTTAAAAACCTGTGGTTATCCTTTTGCTCGTATTATTCCTAAGCAACCTGAAGCTTTATATAATTTTCTTCATGGCAAGAGTCAACATTTTGATTGTAAAGAACTACCGAAAAAATTTAATGTAAATAAAAACGTTGCAGTGAATGCCTGGTATTACATGGTATATAGTGTGGTACAAATCTGGAAGATCATGGGTATTTCATGGTCAGCTGTGAATATAATTATCGCTTTATTATTATCAATTTCACTCATGTTAGCTTTTGCGCTCTATCGCAAAGTGATGAATCCTTATTATGCTCTCATTGGTGTTATTGCTTTTGCCTCGTTGCCACCTTTTTATCATCAATTATTAAATTTTCGAGATTTCGGTAAAATTCCATTTTTTTTGGCAACATTTTTAATTTTAACTCACATGATAACAAGTAAAGAATTAACATGGAAAAAATTGCTGTTTTTAAGTTTATTGTTAGGTGTCGTCATTGGCATAGGTTATGGTTTTCGCCATGATATTTATATTACGATTCCATTTGTAATTGTCACATTTTTATTTTTGCTGCCCATTTATGGCAAGGTTTCTATTATTAGAAATATTTTAATGTTGATGATAAGTTTGGTAATACTCTTCGCACTTTCTCTACCCTTAGCATCAAAGAGTGCAAAAATAGGATCTTGCTTTTGGCATGTACCAGTTGTTTCACAAAGCCATGTGGTGGGCACACATTTAAATATTAAACCTGCTATTTTCAATGTGGGCTATACTTATCTAGATGAATATGCTTATGTGTTGGCAAGCGCCAAAGCAAAGCATTATATTGTGCCTTGTTCTTTAGCCTATGATCGTATTACGCGGGACATGTATTTAAATTACTTCAAAACGTTTCCTGCAAATTTCATTGTGAGAGCTTATAAATCTATTATTTTAATTTTACGACCCTATGGTTTAATTCTAATAGGTATTGCACTGATTTGGCTGGTTACTATTGATTTAAGATATGCGATTAGTGCGCTATTATTTGTATTATATTTTTTTGGCTATCCCTCAGTGTATTTTATACCGAGGCATTATGCTTATTTATATTTTTGGTTTTGGTTGCCTATTGGTGCGATTTTTAGTTTTTTTACTTTAAAATATCAAAATAAAGAAAAAATAATAATGGCGGATTTCCGTCAGATCAGAACAACCATTAAAAAAATCATTTTATTTTTTGCAGTTACTTTTATATTACTCAGCTTATTATTATGGGTCACACGATTTTGGCAAATCAACAATGTAAAAAAAATAATAACAGCCTATCAAAAAACCAAATCAAAACAATTAAAATATCAACTAAACTATACTGATATTACCGGTCACAATATTTCAAACCTTAGGCAAACTGATCACATAAAACAAAGTGCCAATTTAATATTTAAATGGCCAAATGATCTAATAAAAGTAAACCCATCTCACAATATTACACCTCAAGTAAATTATAAAATATTAAAAGTTGTTATCGACAATAAATTATGTCAACATCAAAAAATTCCAATTGCGCTGAAATATTATACGAATAAATACTGGTATCAATTTTCAGTGGCATTAATGCCTTTATATCCTGACGAAAAGTATACTTATTATTTTCCAGTTTTTTTCATTCGGGGTGATTTAACACCTGCAGGTGTTGATACAAAAGAAAATAATCAAAATACATTAGTCTATCCACAAAGTTTATTCATTGCAAAATCAAACTTGCATTGCTTAAAAAGCGTCAATACTATTTTGACGAAAAATTTGCCCTATCCTTTTTATTGGATTCAAGTTCCTGAAACATTACATAGTAATTATTATTACGAAAAACTTTAACAATGATAAAGTTTAAATTGTCACCAATTACCTCGTTATTTTTAAAATTATCCAATATTAAACCTCAGATTAACGATTAGAACACTTTAGCAATTTTTGTCACTATTATTAAAAATAATACAAGGATAGGGTATGTTTTATTTCTGCTTGGTTGATAATTTAACCTTAGAAGTTCTTGCTATAGCAAAGGAAAATCAATACATCCTTTCAACCCAACAAGAACAAACTGTCTTTCGAATTGAGAATGATGATATAAGTTCACCCAGTATTCCAATAAGCCAAGTTTTTGATCTTGATTTGTTAAGTCATGCGACAATAACTGTATTTAAACCCGCATTTCATCGCCCATCATTAGCTTTTTTACAGCGCGAACATTTAGGAAATCTTGGTGAACAAACTTTAGAATATTTATATATCAAAGCCAATGTAGGCGACATCGAGGATGGTATTCTATTTTTAAAAAACTACACAGTGACAACCGCCGATTCAGCAAAAAAATACATAGAAATATTTTATCGGGAACGTGAAGTGCTTTTATCTACTGGTGTAGATAAAAGACTCGGGCAGGATAAACATGAATTAAAAAAAGTCATTATAAATATTTACAATGCCGCAATGACTAATGAAAAATGCGCAATTACTATTTTTACTTCACGAATTGGATTGCTGTTAAATTTTGCTCAAATATTCAAAATTATTTTAAAATATTTTCCTCGTTGTGAGTCAGTTCCGTTGGATTCAACTGATGAATCATTTAAGCTCTATAATTTATATCAAATGCATTTAAAAAAAGGAAATATGAAAATACAACAAGATGAAACAGAAATTGTTACCTCAATTCATGATAGGCAACCCAAACTTGTTTTACAAACTGAATCATTACCAATAATGTATACTAGATTGTGTAACAAAATTACTGAATTTAACACAGCGCCTGATAAGGCCAAACCTTTTATTATTTTGAGAAATTTAATTAGAAAACATCAAGTACTTTTTCGAATGTTACTTGAAGAGCAAGCAATTAGTCTACGTCTTTCACAAAAACATGCAGCTAAATTAGATGCAACGACACCGTGTAGAGCATCGACACCAACTCCCAGCGAAGAATATAAAACTAGTATTAAATTGTGTTAATCAAAAAGGTTATAAATTACCACCGTCATCAGCAAACTGAAATTTTTGAAACTTAGCGGTTTGCTGATTGATGATAATATCTGGTAATTTCTCTTTATCAATAAATGGCAACAATGATTGCTCATTAGCAATTTGAAATGCTGCTTCCCCAGCAGGGAGTCGTTGAGAAACACCTAAAAAGAAAATGCCAATACTAAAAATAGTGATAATCACAAAATCCCAACCAAAAGTGATATCACCTTTTCCGCCACCAAAACTACCGTAGTATGAAATCAACGCCATGCCCACAAAATAAGGAAGCAACCACGCCGCATTTTTTAGATGTAATTTAGGTCTGTTTTCACCTTGAAATAAATGATAACAGCCAAGAACCGCAAAACCAATTATTGCTGCCACATACATTTTTGACATGGTAGACCAACCTGTCCAATATCCGATTAAATTTAAAATGATAAATGATATCAAGCATAACGGTGTGGCTAAGGGTAAACGAAAAGGTCGAGGTACATCAGGTAATTGTTTTCTAAGTGCTATAAGTGAAATCGGTGCAATAGCATGCGAAATGACTAAAGCAGATAAAATAAAGCCAGCAAGTTTTTGCCATCCAGGAAATGGCAATAACAAAATCATACCAACGACAAAATTAGTGAGCACGGCAAGATAAGGCACACCTTTTTTATTTAACTTTGTTAAATAACTGGGAACATAACGATTAACGGCCATAGCATAATCTAAACGCGCCGTGGTGGTTACCACCATTAAAGCACTACCGAAAGGAGAATAAAACGCATCAAAATATAATACGATAATTAACCAAGTTAAACCTAAGCCTGCTGCCATGCCAACAAAAGGACCGGCATCACCTAGAAATTTTAATTTATCCCACCCATTTGCTAAGGCATGACTCGGTACGGCAACCACAAACGCAAATTGCACAAAAGTATAAACTAAAATACAAATCACTAATGAACCGAGCAACGCAATTGGTAATGTTTTTTGAGGATTTTTTGCCTCACCTGCTACTTCGATAGCAAGACGAAAACCAAAAAAAGAAAAAATCACACCAGCCATAGGTAAAGCAGTTAAAACACTTTTAATATGATAAGGTAAGAAACCACCATGCTGACTTAAATTATGAAAATGAGCACTACAAAGAATTAACGTTACGCCAGTTAAAACAGGCACTAAAATTTTTAACCAAACTAAAACATTATTAAATTTTGCAACCATTCTAATACCAATGATATTTAAATAACTCATCGATAATAAAAGTATCGCGGCCGCAACAAATCCGGCATGACTTAATGCTGGTTTACCATCAACAGAATGCATGAGCCAGGGAATATAATTAGATGAATATTGCAACAGAGCTTGAATTTCGATGGGTGGCAATAAAGCATAAGCTAACCAAGCAATCCAAGTTAAAGTAAAGCTGACCATTGGGCCATGGGAAAATTGTGGAAATCGAGCAATCCCGCCAGTTACGGGTAACATGGTTGATAATTCAGAAAAACTCAATGCGACAATAAATACTAAAAAGCCACCAATACTCCAGGCTAAAATTGAAGCGGGCCCGGCAATTTGCGCCGCATAAAGCGGGCCGAATAACCAACCAGAACCAATCATCGCACCAACAGAAATAAATAATAAACCGACTTTGCCAATAATTCGTTGCATCTGCATGTGTTAGTGCCCTTATTAATTCGTTTGTATGACAATTGACCAACCATTCTAGCGGAATGTCCCAAAAAAAGAAAATAGATCCTTTAAAAATACCTAAAAAGTACTAGGATATAGGTAAAAATAAGAGCTGTCGTGACATAAGGTAATAATCCGCTTAGATTTAAATCAGTCATGCCCATTTTCAAGAATTCAAAGTATGTGTCAAAATACAAATGCTCATGAGCAAAGGAATGTTAAATAGACCATGCATAAAATACACGGCAAATATGGCGCCATCATTGAAACGATCATTATTATTGGACTTTTGCTTGGGAGTTTACTGGTCGCGTTACGGTTTTTGGGAACGAAAGGGATTGAGCCTGGTTTTCAATTTTATTTTGAACCTGCCGTCATGATGACTTGTGGTCATGGTTTTGTGAGTAGTCGAGGTCATGCAGGTAAAGCCTTGCAGAAATTTTTAAATGTCGATCAAAAAACTTTTTCATGTGATCAATTACCTGCCCATTTTACAACAACTAATAAGCTTCGACTTTGGGGCTGGTATTACCAAGTTTTAGCATTAAGTTTGACGTGGAAAATATTTGGTATTAATTGGCTAAATGTAAATTATTTAGTTGCGTTACTATTTGCACTCAGTATTTTAGCCGCTTATGCAAGCTATCGAACAATTATGTGGCGTGAAGTCGCGTTAATTGGGGCGATAATTTTTATGCTAAGTTCCATTCATCACGAAGTATTAATTTCTCTCAGAGATTATTCACGTGCGCCTTTTATATTGTTTGCCGTTTTTATTATGATTTTAACCTGTGTTAAACCGTTAAAAAATTGGCAACTTTATTTAACTTATAGTTTACTTGGCGCGATATTAGCAATTGGATATGGATTTCGCTCAGATGTGTTAATTGTTGTGCCAGCTATTTTTATATCGACATTATTTTTTTTAACACCCACTGATAAATTACCCCAACTTAGAAAAATAATTTGCCTCATTCTTTTTTGTGTTGTCTTTATCATCGTGGCTTTACCGATGTTACTTAGTCCCAAAACACCAGAAATGGGAAGTTGTTTTTGGCATATTCCGACTTTGGGTTTTAATAATAATTTCACGATTGGGCTTGGTTTAAAGCCGGCGTTATATAGTTTGTTTTATGAATTTGGTGATGAAGCAAGTTACAGTTTGGTCGCGGCCCACGCTCATTATTTTCATCAAATAACTCAAACACCGCTACCTTGCTCACCGATATTTGATAAAATTAATAGTCATGTGTTTTGGCAAATTGTGACAACGTTTCCGGCTGATATTATTATCCGAGCGCTTTCTTCATTAAAAATAGTGTTAACAAGTAAAGGTATAGTGATTGCCAGTTTTTTTATATTATTGCTGATAGCGTGCAAGCGTTATCGCTACGGGCTTTTTGCGACATTGGGTATTTTATATTTTTTTAGTTATCCCGCTTTGTTTTTTCAGTCGCGACATTATTTTTATCAACATGCATTCATCTGGTTATTTTTAGGGTTTATTATCTCACGTTTACTATTTTATGCGTTCAGTAAAGAAGGCAAAACACAATTATCTAGTTTTAAAAAAGAAATTTCAATAATAAATGTGTTCTGGGCAATCATTAGAGTAATAGTTTATGTCTTATGTTTGCTGGGCATTATTTTTGGCTTATTATATTCTGCAAGAATTTATCAAGATAAAAAAGTCACCAAAATTATAAATCAATATTTATCAGCTAATATTTCGCCGATTAATACGGTAATACATCATGATAATAAACAACATAAGACTGTGTTTCAATTTAACTGGCCGAGAAGTCTTGTTGAAAAACATGTTGATCCAGCAAAAATTTCAGCGAAAATGTTGCGTGTAATTGTTTCTGCCAAAAACTGCAATGTTAAATTAGTTAAATTATTTTTTGTGTATGATACCAGTGATCAACGTGCGAATTTTAATGTTTATATGCAAACCGTGTTACAGCAAAAAACAGATGAAACTAATCTTTTTCTACCTATTTACTTTAAATCTGGTGACATTTCGCCAATGACTTATGAAGCACCACTGTCACATATGAAAGGAAATTTTGCTTTATCTCATTTATATATTCCTGAGAATACGAATAGCCAGTGTATTCAATCGATAAATGAAGTTAACTTAAAAGACTTACCACCAATTTGGTTAACATTAAATTTACCCAGTCATTGGCGTAATTTGAAAAAATATCAAACCATGTTTTATGGAGAACACAACAATGAATAATACAATTATCGTTACTGGGGGCGCAGGTTTTATTGGGTCTAACTTTATTCATTATTTTTTACAACATCATCAAGATAACATTATTAATTTAGATAAATTAACCTATGCTGGTAATTTAGATAATTTATCAGCGGTGATGAAACATAAGCGTTATGAATTTATTCATGGTGATATCAATAATTATGATTTAGTTTTAAATTTACTTCAAAAAGAAAAACCACGTGCAATAATACACTTCGCCGCCGAAAGTCACGTTGACCGTTCAATACTCGGTCCTGAATCTTTTATGCAAGCAAATGTGATGGGCACATTTCAACTGTTACAGGCTGCTCTAAAATATAGAGATACTCTGGAAAACAATTCGAAAAGTGAATTTCGATTTTTACATGTTTCAACTGATGAAGTTTATGGCGAGTTAGAATTTACCGATCCCCCTTTTACTGAAGCATCCTGTTATCAACCTAATAGTCCTTATGCGGCATCAAAGGCCAGTAGTGATCATTTAGTTCGCGCATTTTATAAAACATACCAATTACCCATGTTAATGACGCATTGTTCAAATAATTATGGTCCTTATCAATTTCCTGAAAAATTAATTCCTGTAATGTTTTTAAATGGCTTAAATAAAAAAAATTTACCGCTTTATGGTGATGGCTCCAATATACGTGATTGGCTGCACGTTACTGATCATTGTCGAGCATTGTGTATGGTGTTGCAACTTGGTCGCGTTGGAAACTGCTATAATATAGGGGGAGAATGTGAAAAAAGTAATCGTGACATGTTAACATTGATCTGTGAATTACTCGATGAATATGACAATTCTATCCAACATGCAAGTTTAATTACGAAAGTAAGTGATAGAAAGGGACACGATAAACGTTATGCGATTAATATTAAAAAAATAAAGTCTGAATTAAATTGGCAACCAGAGATTAAATTAGAACAGGGGTTACGCGATACTTTAAACTGGTATATCAGTAATAAAGAATGGCTAGCACGGGTTCAATCAGGTGAGTATCAGCAATGGCTTGCCATGAATTATGAACAAAGGGAGGAATAATGAAAGGTATAATTTTAGCTGGGGGTTCAGGGACAAGACTGTATCCAGTCACCATGCATGTGTCAAAACAATTGTTGCCCGTTTATGATAAACCGATGATTTACTATCCGTTATCAACGTTAATGTTGGCAGGCATTCGAGATATTTTAGTGATATCGACTCCGCGTGATACGTCACTTTATTCTCAATTATTAGGTAGTGGAAATAAATGGGGAATAAATTTTTCTTATCGAGTTCAAGATTCGCCTGATGGTTTAGCTCAAGCTTTTATTATTGGTAAAGAGTTTATTGGTGATGATCCTGTTGCTTTAATATTAGGTGATAATATTTTTTATGGTCGTCATATTACGAGACAATCGCAAGAAGCGCTGGCGCAAAATGTGGGAGCGACCGTTTTTGCTTATCGAGTACAAAATCCCAAAAGTTATGGTGTCGTTAATTTTGATGACACAGGCAAAGTCATCGATATTGAAGAAAAACCGGAAATACCTAAATCAAAATATGCAGTGACGGGTTTATATTTTTATGATAATCAAGTTGTCGATATTGCGCATAACATTAAGCCTTCAGCAAGAGGTGAATTAGAAATCACCGATGTCAATAAAGTCTATCTCGAAAAACAACAATTACAGGTCAAAATTTTAGAGCGTGGTTTTGCTTGGCTTGATACCGGGACTCATGATTCCCTGCTCGATGCGGCCAGATTTATCCAAACAATTGAAACCCGACAAGGATTAAAAATTTCTTGCCCAGAAGAAATTGCTTATCGAATGAAATATATCAATGCCGAACAGTTAGAAGTATTAGGGAATGAATTAAGCGAAACGAAATACGGAAAATATTTATTACGTATTCTTCATGAAGATAAGGATTTACCCTATTATGATTAATATTCCATTCATTGTGCCCGAAGCACCCAATGCGGAAGAATTACTCCCATTATTAAAAGAAATAGATGATAATCATTGGTATTCTAATTTTGGGCCACTTTGTTTACGATTTGAAAAAGAATTATTAAATTGTTTTGACGGTGATAAACCTTTATTTTTAACGACTGTCGCAACGGGTAGTGCTGCGATTGATTTAAGTTTAAGAGCCTTATCCTTAAAAAAAAGTGCAAATGTGTTAGTGCCCAATTTTTCATTTGTGGCTTCGGCCATCGTTGTCATTAATGCTGGTTTAACCCCTTTATATGTCGATGTTGATCAATCTAGTTGGTTACTAACACCCGAAATTGCTAAAACGGCATTATCAACGCATGAGTTTTCAGCGGTCATGCCTGTTTCTGCTTTTGGACTAAAGTGTGATGTTGATGAATGGGATAAATTTTATCAAGAAACGGGTATTCCAGTCGTTATCGATAGTGCCGGTGCTTTTGGAAATCAAAAAGTAGGTCAATTCACTCATGTTGCTTTTTCGTTACATGCCACAAAATCATTAGGTGCTGGTGAAGGGGGCTTTGTCATCAGTCAAAATGAAAATCTCATCAATAGAATTCGAATTCTCAGTAATTTTGGTTTTGACATGATTGATGATTTACGTGTTGTGAGTGGACTTGGATTAAATTCGAAATTAAGTGAATATCACGCTGCATGTGGATTACGCAATATTCAGTATTGGCCACAGAATAAATCTAAACGTTTGCAAATTATAAAACGTTATAAGGAAAATTTAGCAATGATTGACGGGGTGAGTTTACCTCCTAAATGTGAACAGCAAATAATGAGTTTATTACCGATTTGCCTCGATAAAAAATATAATATCGATAGAATTGAAAAAAAATTAACAGCAAAAGGTATTGGCTCAAGACGCTGTTATTACCCAGTTATCAACCAACATCCTGCATTAAAAGATTATCCCGCAATTGGTGAGATGCCTGTTAGTCAACAATTAGCAAATCATAATATTGCACTGCCAGTTTATAGCAAATTATCGATAGCTGAAGTTGATATAGTCTGTGACGTTTTTAAACAATGTTTAAAAGATCATGCTTAAATTAATTGGTGGTTTTTTTGCTCTCGAAAATGATAAGCAATTTTGCGCAAGTTTAATTAATGCTTGGCAAATTAATACAAGCATACTTATGCAAAATGCGCGTAGTTGTTTAGCGTTATTAATTAAACTAAAAAAAATTAAAAAGATTTGGCTGCCAGCTTATTGCTGTGACTCAATTATTTCAGCCTTAGATATTCCATTTGACTATTATCCGCTTGATAAAGCGTTAAAGTGTGATTTGGATTTTTTGCGCAATTATCTCAATCCACTCGATGCTGTTTTTGTTATCGATTATTTTGGTCGTCCTCAAGATACTCAATTAATAGAATTTGTTAGCAACCATCCGAAAAATTGTTGGATTGAAGATCGAGCACAAACACTCATTGTCGATCATCTAAACTGGGCAGATTATATTATTTATAGTCCACGAAAACTATTTGGTGTAGCTGATGGTGGAATACTTGTCAGTGAAAAACATGATTTACCACAAGTTAAGCTGTCAAAACTACAATGTGAGCATTTCAATCAGGCACAAACACTAAGAGCATTGCAACCTGATGCAAATCAATTATGGTATCCACACTATCAACAACAAGAACAAGCCATGAATGTTTCAGAGCAAGCCATGAGTGAACAATCAAAACAAATTCTTTCTAGTATCAATATAGAAAAAATAAAAAAAATCCGGCAGGAAAATTATCATTATTTAGCAAAGCAATTTTCTGAGCATGCTTTTTTAGGACTTGAGATTGATTTCGTTCCTTTCGGGTTCATGATGAAAATTGCGAATGTGACACGTGTTACCGAAAAATGTCACCAACAAAATTTGTTTGTTGCGAGACATTGGATAAATTTAAAGTCACCAAAAAATAAATTTAAGCACGCGCATGAGTTATCTGAGATGTTAATGACTGTTCCCTGTGATCAACGCTACGATCTTAATGACATGGAACAGGTTGCCAAAATCATTAAGGAAAGTATATGAATCATCCCTATAATAATTTCATTTATGCGAAAGCTTTAAGCGATGATAGTTTACATTTAGATCATAGTGATTGTTATGTTATCAAACGTCAAATTGAAAATACTTGCTATTATGATTTAGCAGGTGTTTATCCGATCACCCCTATGGTTTCGACTGCACCTTTAATTCATGACTTTAATCATTTGATGGATTTTGTTAGTCTAGTTTGGGTCAGTGATATTTTTATCACCCCCCCACATGAACAATGTGTCGAAATTTGTGATTTTGCTAACGATTTTAAAACACATTATTATTATGATCCCCATCAAAATTTAACAATATCTAAGCATCATCGTTATGAAATAAAAAATGCCAAAGGTGAAGTGCAATTTATTGAATTGGGTGATTATTTAGATAATTGGTTTTCACTTTATCAAACATTAGTTAAACACCACGAGATAAAAGGCGTGAGCAATTTTACGAAAGAGTATTTTAAAAATATAACTACACTACCCGAATTAAAATCAACTGCCGTATTTTATAATAATGAAATTATTGCCATGCACTTATGGTTACACTATGATAATTTTGTATATAGTCATTTAGCGGCATCTTCTCAGCTTGGCTATCAACATCGTGCGAATTATTTAATCTATAAATTTATTTTAGAACACTATTATGAATATTATATCGATTTTGGGGGGATTGCCGGTGATAATAATGATCCTAGTCACGGATTAGCTAGATTTAAACGTGGCTTTGCAAATAACAAAAAAAATAATTACATCTATGGTAAAATATTAAATAATGAAATTTATCAAGAATTGATTCGGAAAAAACAAAAACTAAATTATTTTCCTGCATATCGAGGCAATTAACATTGCCATTCATCTTTGAGTAAACTCATTAATATGAGATCGTGAAATTGACCTTTTTTAAACGTAGCTTGTCGACAAATGCCTTCTTGTTGAAAACCACATTTTTTATAGATGTTTATTGCTGCAGTGTTGCTTGGTAAAACATATAAATAAATTCGATTTAGATTTTGGTCATTAAAAGCATGGGCCAAACATAATTGTGTAGCATGATAACCATGAGATTGACCACGTTCAGCAGGATCGGCGATAAAAATATGAAATTCTGCTTGTTGAGAAATTCTATCCATGTGAATTAAATTCACATTACCAATATGGTGGTTATTTTCTTTGAGGCAGATGGCAAGACGGATTTGTGTTTGACGATTTAGCTGATACTGATTAAACCATTCTACAACCGTTTCTTGATTAACAAATCGAGAAGTTTCACCTAAGGTATCATAAAGATTTTTATCATTATGCCAAACTTGGATCCGAATTAAATCATCCCGTGTAATTTCACGTAAATAAATTTCACTCATCACCTTTTTCTCCAATAATATAGATACTGGCACAAAGATTGGGATAACACATCCCAAATTGGTAGCAGCCATCCAAATAATCTTGATTAATGATTTGGCTTTCTAAGGCTTTATCGAGTTGAAAATTCGCGAGGCCTTTAAAAAAAACACCTCCGCGTTTTATGACTTTTATTTTCGCGTTGCGGGCATCACTTTCCAATGTGTCTAGCGTATAAGTTTTGCGATGACCATGTTTTATTTCAGCGTCAGTCACCGCTTGATTATGATCAATTAATCCTATTTTAACAGCAATTTGCCTTGATGGTGCATTGGCATTGGGACACACTAAAAATAATCGACCTTTAGCGCTTAACCATTGTTTAATTTTTTTTAAAATGCTTATGGGATCATCTAAATGTTCGAGCGTGTGGATTAAAAAAATAGCATCGAACTTTTCTGTTGTTGAAAATGATTCGAAGGTAGAGTGAACAAATTTTATTTTTGATCCTAAGCGATTTTTCGTGTGCTTGATTAAATCGCTAGCTGCTTCAACGACGGTAATGTCATCATAATGATTCATGATCAATTGTGTTACATCACCGTGGAAGCAGCCTAATTCTAATGCTCGTCCAGAAAGAAAAAATGGTTTTAACTCTTGAATAATATAATCACGTAGAATTTCATCAAAATGATAAGCGTATTGCCTGCCCTCATTATCTTGAAATTCTTGATTATGATCACGCATTATTCTTTCCCATCAGGCATTTTCACTTTTGATAAGGTATCTTTTGTGCAAGTTTGAATAATTTGTCCAGCTCGTTTTGCTAATTCATTATCACTAATATCTTTCGATGCTTCTTCTTTGAATTGTGGTGCAGCACAAGTGCAAATTGATAAAGACATTTCTGTAAATAAAGTTTTTACTTTATCAGGAACATTTTGGTTTTCTTTATCATTATGTTTTTTCGCTTCTGCTTGCCAACCTTGGACCATGCCATCAAACATTTCTACTTTGCAACGATTTAAAAATTTATCTCCTTGCCCATAGGATTTAAGTGTTTCCTGCTCTGCAGCTAGCACTTGAGTGAAAGTAAAAGCGAATAAACAAATTACGACAAATTTAAAAATTTTATACATTGTAAGTATTCCTGTTTTAAGTGAATATTATTATTAGTATACCCTAGCGTTAAAATTAGTATAGCTTAGCAACTAAATGATATGATTAGTATTCGGTTTAATGATATGTGCTTACTCGTTTAAGGGGCGTTATGGTTTTCGATTCTATTAAAACAGGACTGCGAATTATTTTATTCCAAGCTACACCTAGTGAGATCCCACGATCACCATTTGTATTTTTTACTGTGGTCGCCTTTTTCTATATTTGCCGGGTGCTAGTTGGATTACCACATTTATCTCGTTTAGAAGTGCATCATGTTGAAAAACTCATGATTACCCTATCATCAGGTGGTTTTGCTGGTTTGATCATGAGTTTAATTACTGTCATTCTTTTTTTTGCAGTGATTTATGTTGGGTTATTATTACAAAAACATCAAGATCGATTTTTACAAACGGCAACAGCCGTCGCTGCTTGTAATATAATTTATTTTGTTGCAATTGTGATTATTACGATTGCCTATTTTATTTGGGGAAACATTGTTAGTATTTTAACAGGGAATTTAAGTTTTAATTTCTCCCCAAAACTAATCGCCATTGATATTACGACCGTATATCACTATATGGGACCAGTTTTGTTGCTAGTGATTTTCCCAAGAATTTTTTCAATTAGTTTTAATACAAGTTTTAAAAAGGGAATCTTAATTAGTTTAATTATAGTAGGTTTAACAATTTCACTAGAAGGTAATTTACTTCGTTTATTGGGCGCATAATGATGAAAAAATATTTCATTTGTTTCCTATTATTACTTTGCCAAATCACTTGGGCTAAAACAGTGGTGGGTTATTTAGGCAAAGGTTTAGATGGCAGTGATTATGTTTATCGTCAAACATTACAAACGATATTACCAGGTGATGATTGGGTGCAAAAATTTCATTATGCGAAAAATGGTGAATCTCTTGTCGAGTTTGCCCCTGCAAATGAATCTATAAATGATTGGCAAAATTTGATAACGATTAAATTTACTTCAAGCGATATCCTTCCTTATGACACCACGATAACAGATATTATGGAACATCGAAAAAATCATTTAGCTAAATTATGCAACGAATTATCCTTTCATGTTTTAGGTCAAACCGATACAGAAGTCACCTATAAATGGAATATCAAAAACTGTGGTACGGGCATTCGCGCAGACCAATACGAAATAGTGAAAATGATCAAAGGAGAATATGGGTTTAGCTCAATCCATTATGCGATAAAAGCGCACCATTTAAATAAAAATCAAGAAAACAATATGCTTGCATTAATGCAACATACCCAATTGGTGATCGGAAAATAGTAATGTTTGTAAATAAATTTTTTAAGTTATCAGAAAATAACACCACCATTCGTACCGAAGTCTTGGCTGGCTTAACAACATTTTTAACCATGTCTTATATTGTGGTCGTTAATCCGGCCATTTTAGGTCAAGCCGGAATTAATCACAGCGCTGCCTTTGTGGCGACTTGTCTAACGGCAATTATTGGTACCGGGTTGTGCGCGATTTTAGCGAATTATCCGATAGCGATTGCACCTAGCCTGGCATTAAATGCTTTTTTTACCTATGCTGTGGTTAAAGGTTTTGGATTTTCTTGGCAGCTTGCACTCACTTGTGTTTTTGTTGCGGGAATTATTTTTTTAATTTTAACGATTTTACGAATTCGACAATGGATCATTAGCGCTATTCCACACTCTCAAGCCGTTGCCATTGCGGCAGGTATTGGCTTGTTTATTGGTTTTATTGCGCTAAAAGAAGCAGGAATTATAGTCGGGAGTAAAACAACTTTAATTGCGATGGGTAATATCACTGAACCGGGTATTTTATTATTTTTTGTTGGGTTTTGTTTAATTGTTTTTTTTGAAGAAAAAAAATTCTTAGGCTCTATTTTAATTAGTATTATATTAGTATCCATATTAGGCACGATTTTGGGCTATAACCAATTTCATGGTGTGATAGCGATGCCTCCTTCACTTTCACCCACATTTTTTAAATTAGATTTTAGTGCGTTGAGTAGTCCAAAAGCGTTTAATGTTATTTTTACTTTTTTACTCGTAGCATTATTTGATAGCACGGGGACATTATTAGGTTTATTACATTTAGCCAATTTTCATCAAGATGAACGAAAAATGAAAAAAATTACCCAAGCACTGATTGCCGAAGGTGTAGCAACAACTTGTGGTGCGCTTTTAGGCACATCAACAACCAGCCCTTATATTGAAAGTGCCACCGGTATTCAAGCAAAAGGACGAACGGGTTTAACATCGTTTGTTGTCATGTGTGGATTTGTCTTCTTACTTTTTTTTGCACCATTAGCGCAATCAATTCCTGTTTATGCGTATGCGCCGGCGTTATTATATGTTGCTTGTAAAATGTTTATGAATATTGTTGAAGTTGATTGGCAGCAAGCGAGCGAAGCATTTCCTGCTATTTTAACCATGTTAATGATCCCGTTAACTTTTTCTATCATTAATGGCATTGCAATTGGTTTTATTGCCTATGTAGTATTGAAATTAATTACTGGACAATATCGAAAAATCACATTGTCGATGGTTTTATTGACCTTATTATTTGTTATCTATTTTGCGGTGGTCGATCAAGCGTCATTGATAAAAGCATTAACGGCCTGTTTTTAGAAATCAGGCTCAGGGACGTCAACTATGACTTCGAGCTCTTCCGCTTTTTTCGCCTCTTGTTCAAAATAGTTAGTTAAATTATCTTGTTGTTCTTTAGATAAAAACGAATCTAAAAAGGCCTGGGTATCTTTATTATATAAAACATCACGATTACCAATTTTAGGAAAATTATTAATGCCATTACCTTTGATTAATTCCTTTAGATAGATTAATACATAACGGCCACATTCGTAGTCACTTTTTTGTTGATCATAACAATGATAATGTTTAGCAGAATTATAAATCGCTTTACGCGATAATTTCCCTTGTTTCGCATAAATTTCGGCGATATCTTTTAATTTATCGGGATAAAGAAAATAAATTACCTTTGATTGTGAATCATGCGCGCTTATGTTTTCAACAGTGCCGTTTTTAACATCTACCACAACCAAAACGACATGATGGCGTTTTACAATATTACTGCCCATCAATCGCCAATTAAGTTTTGCCATGCCACGACATTGATGAACAGGAAAATAAAGCTTGTTTGTAAAATTTTTTTTGATTGCCAGAATTTGTTCTAAAGCAAGGTGAAGTGATTGTAATTCGGGTTCATTATCTTTTGAAAACGTATCTTTAACAGTATGAAAAAAAATACCGTTGTCTGTTTCATGATATTTCACACCGCAAGCTAACATTGCGGGATTAAAATTATCACAAATTGCCATAATTCTAAGATTAATATGATTTGGTTTTAATTTTTCTAATCCAAGCATGGCAATATAACCTATTATTTTTTATCTATTTTATAGATATATCAGCACCATAAAAACCGGGATTTTCACATAGTTTTATTCACGGCTTTCACAAAATAATGGTTAGATAAATTATTCATTGAGAATAAAGCGTATTTTCTACTTAACAAAAATAATCTTCTAGCGTTCCATCACGGCGAACATCTAAGGTAATGCTATGAAATCCTCCGCCCAAGGTTCTACCATGGCGTAATTTATGCGGAATTACTTCAAAGCGATGTTTCTCTAGCAACTTGATTAGCTTGGTTTGGTGTTCATCAACGATGACTAAATTTTCATTAATCACTAATAAATTCATGCCTAACCACACAGAAGATAAAGGACGATAAGTTGAATAATTATAATCTTGCATAGCCGGCGCCTTAATCACTTGCCAATGACTTAATGGTTTTGGCAAATTAAAATGATTAACACGTTCAGGATTTATTAATACTAATCCTGGTCGTAGTAATGCAATTGTTGTATTTAAATGAAAAGAAGAATAAATATTTTGACATGGATGAACTTGATAATTTTCTCCTAATATAGTTTGCAACCATTGATAACCAAGATAATTTCCAGAGTCTGAAATTTGAAAAAATATATCTTTACCTGCTCGTAAAACATTGGCGGCATCAAAAATGGGTTCATTGTGGTGCAATATACTGCGCTTATTTTCTGATTTTTGATAATGCAATGTATTTAATTTGGGTTTGGGGGCGGCAATCCACTCAGCACCTTTTAACATATAATCGAGTAGCAAATCTTTATAACAAAAACTTTCAAAGTAGCGGCTTTGTAACACACACGGTGTTTCAATAATTTTATTGCCGATGGTGAGTAATATATCTCGAGGGCAATAGGGATAAAATGGATCAGAAAAAAAATATGGCGTAACAAAAGCACTTTTTGAAACCTGAGGTTCAGGTCTTTTCACGGTAATACCCAGTGCTTTAAAAATATCAATTAAACCTAAAATATCTTCTTCAGTTTCTTCAATGATTTCTGCTGAAAAAATAGAATGATCTGCTTTGAACATATCACTAGAATTTCTTTCAACAAATTTTAACGACTGATCGTATTCTGGCAATTTAGCGGCAAGTGGATTTCCAATAATAATTTCTTGCAATTTATCCCATTCATTATGAACATTTACAAAGGTTTTTGTCATTTCAAATTTCCCAATTCACGATAATTACGACGTCCAGATATTGTTTTAAATCGCCGATTGGTACAAGTGCGTCACAGGTTTTTGATCGGTTTGTAAAAAATGTGTCATAAAGAAAAAATGATCTTATTTTTATTCATTAATAAATGATTTGATTTTTCAGAAACAAAAAAATAAACAACCAATACATGATTATTAGTAAAAAGAAAAAGACTCATTCATTCTGACATTATTTTAAATAATGCAAATATTGCTATTACACCGCAGTCTTACAAATCATTACATTCGCTCGGGCAAATAGATTACACACGGATGATAATTAAAGGAAGTTAATGCGCCTCATCCCAATTATCACCCACACCTACTTCAACGAGTAACGGTACGGTGAGTGACATGGCTTGATTCATTAATTCACTTATTTCAGATTTTGCGACATCAATTTGATCTTCTTGAACTTCAAAAACCAATTCATCGTGTACTTGCATGATCATATCGATATTAAGTTTGCTTTGACTTAGCCATTTATCAATATTAATCATCGCAAGTTTAATGATATCTGCCGCAGTGCCTTGCATCGGTCCATTAATGGCTGCGCGTTCTGCTGCTTTTTGGCGTTGGAAATTGCTAGCATTAATTTCAGCTAAATATAAGCGACGACCATAAAGTGTTTCGACATAACCTTTTTTATGAGCTTCTGCTCGCGTGTCTTCCATATAAGTTTTCACACCAGGATAACGCAGAAAATATAAATCCATATATTCTTGTGCGGAATTTCTATCAATACCTAATTGTTTACCCAAACCAAACGCAGACATGCCATAAATTAAACCAAAATTAATCGCTTTCGCACTACGTCTTTGCTCAGGTGTGACTTGACTTAACTCGGCACCAAATACTTCTGCAGCGGTGGCACGATGAATATCTAAACCTTGTTTAAACGCATTTAATAAACCTTTATCACCTGATAAATGCGCCATAATGCGTAATTCAATTTGCGAATAGTCGGCAGCTAAAATTTTATAACCTTCTGGTGCAATAAAGGCTTGTCGAATTTGTCGCCCTGCTTCTGTTTTAATCGGAATATTTTGTAAATTCGGATCAGTTGATGATAAACGACCGGTAGATGTGACTGCTTGATGATATGATGTGTGAATTCGATTTGTATTCGAATCAATTTGTAACGGTAATTTATCAGTATAAGTAGATTTAAGTTTTGATAAACTGCGAAATTCTAAAATTAACTTCGGTAAAGGATAATCATGTGCTAATTCTTCTAGCACGGCTTCTGCTGTTGAAGGTTGGCCACCTGGCGTTTTTTGAATAACTGGTAAGCCTCTTTTTTCGAATAAAATTTCTTGTAATTGTTTTGGGGAGGCAAGATTAAATTCACAATTGGCAATCTCAAAAGCTTTGCTTTGAATGGTTTTAATTCGTTTGGCAAAATTAGTCGATAATTTTTTTAATTTTTTTTCATCGACTAACACACCATGACGTTCTATTTTTGACAACACAGGAACGAGAGGCATTTCAATTTGCTTAAATGTTTTTTCTAAGGTTTTTTCTTTTTTTAAACTTGGCCATAAGGCATGATGAAGTTGTAAAGTAATATCAGCATCTTCTGCCGCATAAAAACTGGCTTTTTCAATATCGACTAAATTAAATGTAATTTGTTTCGCACCTTTGCCTGCAATATCTTCATAATGAACCGTATTATAACCCAAATATTTTAAGGCCAAGGTATCCATATCATGACGCGAACTCGTGCTATTTAAAATATAAGATTCCAACATGGTATCAAATTCGATACAGTTTAATTTAATATCGTAATTGGCTAACACGCTCATATCATATTTTAAATTTTGGCCGATGATTTTTGTTTTAGGGGATTCTAAGATGGGTTTTAACTTTGCTAAAACATCGTCAATATTTAATTGTTGTGGTGCGCCTTCATAATCGTGGCCAAGCGGTAAATAAGCGGCTTCATTTTCTTTAACAGCAAATGAAAGGCCCACTAACTTTGCTTGGATTTAATCAAGACTAGTTGTTTCAGTGTCAAAAGCAAATATCTCAGCGGCTGTAA
>CAYGUK010000048.1:0-29585 GCA_964352985.1 uncultured Legionellales bacterium | reverse complement strand
CCGCAAAAAACAATAGAACACCAACACCCACTACACTCAGCAGTGAGTCTCATGCCTGAAATAAATAACCAAGGTATAAACAATCATTATGAAGTTGTGGGGGCGGGGCAACCTGTCATCGTTCATCACGGTGCAGGTAATTGTTTGCAAGATTGGTTTGATTTAGGCTACGTTGAAAAATTAGCATCGCATTGCCAATTAATATTAATCGATATGCGGGGTTTTGGGAAAAGTGCTAAACCGACACAAGCTGAACTTTATGATTATAAACTTCGGGCTGAAGATAGTATTTTAGTGTTAGAGGCATTAAATATTAAACAGGCAACTTGTATGGGGTATTCATTGGGTGGCCGTGTTGCTTTTACTTTAATGAAATATTTTCCCACTTATTTTAATCGTTTTATTATTGGTGGCATGCATCCTTTTGGAATGACGGCAATCGGTGCAACGTTTGTTGAATGGCTTGATCAAGGCATCGATTATTTTACGGAAAAAATGGAGGAATTAGGTGGTCCGTTTCCTGAAATCATAAAACAACGATATTTAAAAAATGATGTCGCTGCATTTAAAGCTTCTTATCTTGCTAAGTTACCAGAGCTTGAGTCAATATTATCGTTTGATCAATCACCTGTTATGTTATATGTAGGTGAACATGATCCTGTTCGAGAAAAAGTCGCCCTCGCACATCAACAAATGGTAACATCGAGTTTAAAAGTGATTAACAAAGTGGAACACATGCAAGCCTATTGGCATAGTGAGTTAATTGTAGATGAGATATTAGCGTTTTTACAAACATAAGCTGCTGAATAATGGCTAAGCAATTTTATTGTTTTGTCCGTTTTTAACTACTTGAACCTTATGGATGTGTTGTTTGAAGATGCGAACAAGGATCATATCGACTACCCATTTGGCCTAGATCTATATCTTCAATGGCTTGTTGCGATTCTTCTTCTTTACAACAACAAAATATTTTATTTTTAATCTTTGATAAAAATTTCAGAAAATCTTTCGTATTTTTTAAATGAATACCTGTCGGAACATATGTTGAGCTTGCCGCGATGCCGCCTGATGCGAGTGAAAAAGCAGCAATAACTGTTCGAATAATCGTGCTATCTGTAGGCGAGATATTTTTAATTCCAAACAACTGACAGATACTATTGATTGTGCCTAATAATCCTGCGCCAGTCAGCGCTGCGCGTTTAAGACCAGCATTTAATAGGGTAAAAAAACGATGAAATATTTTTGGATGTGAAAACATATTGCGAGCCGCTGGAAAATAAACGGCTAAAGTAATGGCACATAAACCAGCAATTTCAGCTTGGCTATTTTCAACTGTTCGACCATATTTTTCTCGCTTTAAAGACCATATAAGCGCATTTAGCGCACTTGCTAGATTTATTCCACCTAATATCATCGCTGAATTTTTTATTGCAGAAGTTTCTGAACTTGATCTTTCCGCTCGAGATAATCGAAAAGTACCTGGTGGATAATCTCTAAATTTAGTATAGTAACCTTCTCGGCTATATTGGGTTGGTAATTCTACGCAATTATAAACAGTGTATAAGATGGCGGCGATACTAGTTAACCAAAAGATAACCTTATTGGCATCATCATCCGGAAAGGCTTTCGCGAGGTTATTTCCCAACATTAGAACAAATGAGCCACTTAATACCGCTTCAACAATATCCTCCCAACCGCGATATTCCGGGTCAAATTTATTTTTAACAATGGCGGCTCCGCCAATTAACATTCCAACTAGATTTACAATAGTCGATAAATCAGATTGTATAAACGCTTCAGGTAATTCAATGTAGACTTCCGCTATAAGATCGAGTGAGGCTTTAACTAAAATACCCAGTTGAGCTTGGATTGACAAAATAATTGATGTATTGCGAATCGTCCCGAGCAAAAAATCGAGTGTTCCTCTCACACAGCTTTTAACACTATCCCATAAGGTTGTTAGTGTTGAACTAACAGCAGGTTGAGCTCTAACCTGCGGTGTATTACCATTTCCTAGTGAACCATACATAAATGTTTCTCAAAAATTAATTTACATCGATTCTAAAAAAATTAGCAAAGTGTGCAAACACAACAATCTGCTAAGGCAATATTAGAAATTAAAAAAGTTGATGAAATGATAAAGAAAGATAGAAACTTATTCATAGTAATCTCCTTAGAATGCATTAATGGGCGCTAAGTCCATTTAACATTTTAATTCGATCCATCTTGTTATTATTTTTAAACTCTGAAGAATATAACGTTAAATTATCAAGTTTTTACTAAAATCACATGTCCCGAATCGAGGTCTTTTATTAAATTCTAGATGTGACTTGCATGTTGTGAAATTTAGACTTCGTCTCATCAAGACAAATTAATTTTGTTAAACTTGATTTTGCCTCAACAGAATCGCTATTTGGGACAGCTTGAAGTTGTTCCCATACTTATTTGTTTATTAAGATGGCAGATTATTTTTGCAATAAAATCATTCCACATATCAGCACTAACTTCTCTGGCTGTTAAAAAATCATGAATCTCATATTGCGATATATTACTATTATGAATTTTACTTTCTGAAACTTAACTAAACCAAAATCCATATCTACGAGTTTGATTGTTAGTTTCGAACACACTTAATATTGTCTGTAGGAAACGTTCTTCAATTGAATTTTGATTAACAAGTTTGATGACACTACCCAAGTGAAATCCACCATCATCCTGAATAATGGCTAGGCATTCTTATTGTTATGAATCCCTTGTTAATGTCGTGAACCATTTGAACGTTGTGCTTGATGTTGCAAAGGGGCAACTTCTGAATCGCTAACCATAACCATTTGATGTAGCGCAATACTTTCAGGGGCATGTTGTAATTCTTCTTCTTTACAACAACAAAATATTTTATTTTTTATCTTTAATAAAAATTGCATCAAACTATCCGCATCTTTTAAATGATCACTTAAAGGCACATAGGTTGAGCTTGCCGCGATGCCGCCTGATAATAATGAAAAACCAGCAATAACTGATCGAATAATCGTGCTATCAGTAGCTGAGATATTTTCAATACCAAACAACTGACAGATGCTATTGACTGTGCCTAATAATCCTGCTGCAGTCAGTGCTGTGCGTTTGACACCGGCATTTAATATAGCAAAAAAACGATGAAAAAGTTTTGGATGTGAAAACATATTGCGAGCCGCTGGAAAATAAACGGCTAAAGTAATGGCACATAAACCGGCAATTTCAGCTTGGCTATTATCAACTGTTCGACCATATTTTTCTCGCTTTAAAGACCATATAATAGCGTTAAGCGCACTTGCTGGTTTTATTCCACCTAATATCATCGCTGAATTTTTTATTGCAAAAGATTGTGAACTTAATCTTTCCGCTGGATTTAATTGAAAAATACCTGCTGGATAATCGCCAAATTTAGTATAGTAACCTTCTCGGCTATATTGGGTTGGTAAAGTTGCGCAATTATAAACAGTGTATAACATGGCTAATGCACCCGTAATCCAAAAGATAGCCTTATTGGTATCTTCATCAGGGATAGCATCCACGAGGTTATTTCCCAACATTAGAACAAATGAGCCACTTAATACCGCTTCAACAATATCCTCCCAACCACGATATTCTGGGTCAAATTTATTTTTAACAATGGCGGCTCCGCCAATTAACATGCCAACGCCATTTACAATAGTCGATAAATCATATTGTATAAATTCTTGTGGTAATTCAATGTAGACTTTCGCTAAAAGATCGAGTACGGCTTTAACTAATATACCCAGTTGAGCTTGAGTTGAAAAAATAATTGATGCGCTACGAATCATATCACGCCCAATTTCGAACGTTCCTCGCACACAGCTTAAAACACTATCACTTAAGGTTGATGGCGTTGCAGTATTAGCAGGGTGAGCTGCAACCTGCTGAGTAGAATTTTCAATTTCTAGGGCACCATACATAAATATTACTCAATAAATAATTAGAATTAATACAAAAAACTAGCAAAGCGTGCAAACACAACAATCTGCTAAGGCAATATTAGAAATTAAAAAAGTTGATAAAATGACCAAGACGGATATAAACTTATTCATAGCAATCTCCTTAGAATGCAGTAATTAATGGACGCTAAGTCCATTTAACATTTTAAGGCGATCCATCATTTATTTATTATTAAAATAGTGAATGATATAATGTAATGATATCAAATTTTGATCAGTTCTACATATCCATAATTAGGTACAATTCACATAAAATCCTGTTTTCTAAATGAATATAATGACTGATAGGCTGATGCAGGCTTAGCTCTATAGGGTTACAAGTTTATAGGTATTAGATTCTTGCCGTAACTTGCCTGTTTTGTAATGTAGACTCCGGTTCTTCACTGCAAATTAAATTAACTAATGATAATTTTGACTCATCACGTCCCATGATTGGGACAATATCAAGTTGTTCCCAAACTCCATTTTTATCAAGATAACTGATTTGATCCACAATAAAGTCATTCCAGTCATCAGGACTAATATCTCTGACAGTTAAGAAATCGTGAATCACATGTTGAGATATTTCACTATCACTATTCATGATTTTACTTAACAATAATACATGCGTTCTGAAATCATCATACTCTAAAATTGCTTCTCTATATTTAAATAATACTAAACATAAATCGAGTATAGTGCATTTGCTAAATAATAGTTGCTGACGATGATTAAGTAACATTATTGATTGAAATTGGTAAAAGCTTTTTAATTTTTCAACTAATATTTCTAATACAGTGATGTTTCCTAAAGGTACATCACTTTCACTTTCTGAATCTTGACTAGACCAAAATCCATATCTACTAGTTTGATTATTAGATTTGAACGAATTTAATATTGCCTGTAGGAAACGTTCTTCAATTGAATTTTGATTAACAAGTTTGATTACGTGACCTAAGTGAAATCCACCATCATTATAATGCAAAAATAATGTAATAAGGAAATTAGTGACGTGATCAAGGTGCGAGATAGGAAAATAATTATTCGTTATAACTTTGAGTTTTTTAGGGAAAGGGCTTGTTGATACCAAGTCCTTTTCAGTATTATCAAGGTCTACCATAAATGAAATTAATTGATTGAGTACCTCAAAATTGTGGTTGAATAAATAATGATAAATTTCGAATTTATAAGAATTTTTACTTGATTTGAGCAGTGTTGTTTTTGGTTCTTTAAGTAAATTGTTTTCCAGACAGAATTTGAAATAAATATTTTCATATCCTCGTGTAATAAGAATAATATTTTTCATAATGTTAAGACATATGTCAGTGTTATTTATATGTAAAACAAACATTTTCAATGATGATTTTAGAATTTCACCATCATTATCACGAAGTAGCGATTGCAAAAATCCAATTAAGTTTGAATGATGAGTGAGATCTAATTTCGACATATGATATGAAAAATAACAATAGAATAAACTAGGCGATCTATCATACATGGCTCTCATGTCATCAATGTTTTCAAATTGGTTAAGCGAAGCATCAATGAAGTTTTGTTGCGGAAGGTTTTGATTATAATATTTTTCATGATTTTGTTTAGTTTCGGCTTCAACCATATCTGAAGGGGGTTCAATTTCATGAAATAACTTTTTCAATAAAGGTATCTCTATATGCTCCATTTTAAGAAAATCAAAAACGTTGCATTTGTATTTTATTTGAAATATTTTGTTTATTTTGCGTCCAATATTATTCATTATAGTTTTATGGGCTTCGGCTCTTATTAACTGGATAGCAAGATTATTTATAAGTCCTATTTTTTCTTTTTTTATTATTGTTAAAGTTATACGTTGAAATAACTGTTTAGCTATTGCTTGAATATATTGTTCTTTAATGTAATCTGGCAGTAAATTGTCAAATGTTAATAATAAATTAGCTGTCCGAATTAGTGGGAAAATTTTATTTGGAGCGATATTTGAAAGATTTCTGGAGTTAAAGCCGAGTATAAAACATACTTTGTCTTTTATAGCTAAATTATTGTGCCTAAAAAATTCTGAATGAATTATTTGCATTAAATTAAATATTCTATCTCGATAAAAAAACATTAAGTAATAAGGTGTTTTTCTGCTCTTAGCAAAGTGTGTGCTGTCACTATCTGAAGTCAGTTCATTTGCACATTCATTGTTTATTCTTTGAAATAAATTATTAATAAAAAGATTGTACTTAGATTCCTGCATATCAGGACTCGTTAAATCATGCTCAATGGTTTCTTTTATGGATGAGTATTCAATAACTGGGAGCTCGCTACTTAATCGTGTTATATAATAATTTACGGGCTCGCCTTTTTTAAGTTTTTTAATGAATTCATCTCTAATAATCCCTCCAATCTTATCAAAAAGATTGAAAGCCTCAACGAACTTTTCAGTAATGTATTGATTTAGATCTTCATTTTTATATTGTGCTATTATTTTTTCTAATGTCTTTTTTTTGAAATTACAATGTTTAATAATGCTCGGTTGCTCTGATAGAAAGATTAGATTGGTTAATCTATGGGAATGGTTTGAAAAATCGTTAGCGACATGACGAAGATCTAACGCGCTTGCTGTTACACTTCGTAATAATTCATTAGCGAGTTCGGGAGTGACTTGCAGTAAAATACTTTCAAGGTTTTTTGCCACGTCAGCTAAATCAAACATATTAATTAGTAAGAAACTTGAAAAACTATGCTTTTCGATCGGATTATTTTCAATAAATAGAAAAAGCACATTTTTAAGAATGGCTGCTTTTCTGCCAATTGAAACTTGGGTTCCAACAATGTTAATGGATAGAAACTGATTATTAACTTCTGTTAATAATCGATAATGTTGTTCCCTTAATTCACCAATTCTTTTGTCGACAAATAAGAAAGAAGATTCTTTTTTAATGAGTGCTAATTTGGTTTTGCTTGCTACATTAATTATGTTTAATATGTTTTGTTTTAGTATTAATAAATAATTTTCTTTTACTTTTTGTTCAACATGACTATAAAGAAGGTTGTTGCCTGTTAATTCTGATAGTAATGGTTTTTCGGGATACGTGAACATAACAAGAGCCTTTTTTAATAATTATAATTATAAAAATTTTAAACAAGAGCGTGCAATCTGCTAGGTTCGTAAAAAGTATCAATTAAAGGGATTTTAGAATTTGGAACTTTACCCGCTTCATAAGAAATTTATTGATGTTAATAAGGTTATTAAATGTTATCTATTTATATTTAACATAATTGGGCCTAATAGTTTTTATCAGTTATGTGCGGAATTTGCTAAAAATTATTGGGAGGGCACAAGACGATATCGGAAATGACACTAAATAAACCTGAATATTTCTAGGATATAATTTTTTACTATAATAGTTAAAAATAATTGAGGTAAATATAGAATATATAAAACCAACTAAAAAGAAAGAAATTCAAAATGCTATCAATCATCGACTTAGATGAAGCTACAAAAAGGTATGCTGCTGAACTAAACGCTTTAATCTTACAATCAATCAACGAACAAGGATTAATCCCTTGTTCAACAATAAATACTAATAAATGTTTGCCAAATATGTCAGTCGAAGACGTAGATAAGAGGCATCTAATTTTCATTAATCATGTTAACTTGCCAGATAGTTCTTCGGATGAAAATGTTGCTTCAGTTTTAGATGCTTTATTGTGGAATGATATGACTGGTGTATATTCGATTGCCTTGGAAAGAGAATGGCCTTTTAGTTTGCAAAAGAATAATCGCCAGATTAATTTTAACGAAATCTTTGAAAGACTTTATGCTAATATCCTCTTTGTTCTAAAGCCCCCGTCTAAGAATATTAGGAGAACGAATAAAATAACATCAGAAGGCATGATTTCTAGACTCCTTGGTTCAAATTATCAATATGAAACTACAGAAATTGGATATGGTGAGGGGGATAAATTCAAAAAAATTTTTGATCCTAATCTAACATCAGGTGAAGAGTAATAGTGAAGAAGTTAATAAGTTAAATGCTGAGTTTAACTCATTTAGGCAGCAAATATTATCTACAAAAGGTAATTATTGCATGCTTAAATATGATAATAAATTAAGTAAGGAACAAGTTGAATCTATATTAAAGCTAGGTGCAAGTGTAGTGCTATTTAATAATAGCTTTATGATAGCAATAGAGAGCAATAAAAAGCACCTAATACAAAATCCAACAGCAATCAGAACTGAAAGTAATACCTCTTCATTGAATGAAACAAAAGGAGCTAAAAATACATTACGAAATTAAAGTAATAATAGACTAATCTGATGAATAGTTATAAATTTTTTCAAAACCTAATAGTAAGAATTGATTTCTAATTAAACGATTTGTTGCTACCCCTCAGATTCTAACAGTACTTATATAGTAAAATCTATGTTAATTTGTAAGTGTTAATTAATTCTGATTAAGTTACATAAATTAGGACAATTATAATTATAAATATAATGATATGATAATTATTGGCTGATAGTATGTAATTCTCTCACCAAGATTGTATTAAATCATGACTACTCACGCAGATATAATGTTTCAGTTTGGACTTCCCTATGATACGGAAGTGACATCAACTAAGAAATCTAAGTTTATTCAATCAGATGAAGATACTTTGCTGTCTTTAATTGGAAAAAGTAAGGGGTTAACTGAAACTAAAAAATTTTTTACTGAACTAGAAAAATCATGCAAAAAACATGGGATGGATTACACCGAATATTGCTTTGAAATCTTACAGAATTGCCAACTAAATAGTAAAAATCCATTATTTCTTATTCATAAAAAATTTACTGATGACGATGATGTTATTGAACTCTATCAATTTATATATGACATAATTGGGCGTAAACGTTTTTATCAATTATGTGCGGAATCTTCGGAACGTATATGGGAGAGCACAAGACGGTATCCACTAGAACGCTGTCACCAAACAGTTTATTATTTTGGTGATTCATTATTTCAAAATATCATTGTAAATAAAGGTTCTTTAGTACTAATCAAATTTTTTTATGAGAAATTAGGTTATGACATCCTCAATACAAGACGGGGATTTCAATGTAGTATTTTGGAAATTTCTATTAAACATCATGAACCAGCGTTTGACTATTTTTCTGATAAAATATTAGCTGATACACTTAACAAAAATTATCAATGGCGTGTGTTTAAATTGCTACCCAACTTAATGCAAGATCCTGATGTGGAAAATATAGAACATTGGCCACCATTGGTGCAAAAGCTATATGTGGGCTTGAAACAACTGCTTGTGTTTGAAGTGGATATTCAAAAAGAGCCAGTTCAAGTCCAACTAGAATCAATGAAACTTCAGTCAGGTTTTCCAAATAGGGAAAAAATAGAGGACAAATTATTAAAGATTGAATATGAGAAAATAAAAGAAGAGCGGAAGAATTTAAAGAATCAGTTAAATAAAAAGAATGATGACTATATTGTAGTGATGCAAGCTTACACAAAAGAATTATACGACATTGCTAATGAAATAAAATGTTGTCGCAGAAATATTAGGCCCTTAACTAGATTTAATGAATTTAGGTTAAATTTAAATAGGAATTCATTTTTGACGAAATTCCTTAATTGGTTTTGTAAATATGATTATAAGGACTTATGTGCTAAGAATCGTCGAAATCAATTATATTCTCAGCATTTAAAAAAATATACTTGTTCAAAGAATTTCTTCGAAGAAGAAAAGGAAGCTTTTGTTCAAAGTTTTGATGCAGAGAAACGTCGAATTGAAACACTTAGGTCTGAACTTAAAGATAAACTAAAACAAATGAAAAAGAAAATCGAATTAAAAATAAAACAAAACACAAGTGAAACCACTTCTTCACACGAGATTAATCCCAACAAGTGTAGACGTTAAGCAAACAATCTAAATCATAGAATCACATTGCTTTCAATAATCACATTATTAATTTCATCAATCACTTGATTAAAATGCGGTGCAAATTTTTCTGTTTCATTATGCTTCAAAACGGTTTCGAAATTGCTAGCAGCAAGTTTTAATCTTGGCACACCACAGTAACAAGCTGCGCCATGTAATTTGTGAACAAAATGCTGTAATTGTGAGTAATCATTATTGTTGTAACTTGTCGTAATGTCTTTTATATCATTAGGTAATTTTTCAATGAGCATTTCCAAGAGTTCTTTTGCTAAATCTTCATTGCCACCCGCTAATCTTGTTGCTAATTTCATGTCAATTATCATGGGTAGTTGTTGACTCATTGGTTCATCATCCTTTTCTAGTTTCTGAGGTGTAGTATTTGATGTTTGTTGCTGTATGTTTGAAACCCATTTTTCTAATACATGGTAAAGTTGATTTTGATTAATCGGTTTTCTTAGGTAATCATTAATGCCTGCTGCTATTAAAGCTTCTTTCTCATAGCCAATAACATGAGCACTGACTGCAATAATGGGCGTAAATTTATTGGGGTTATCAGTTTGACGTATTCGATTGGTGACTTCAATACCATCCATATTGGGCATTTGTATATCCATAAAAATCAAATCGTAATGTTGCTGCGAACTTAATGCGAGTGCGCGTTGCCCGCTATTTGCTTTGCTCACTGAAACATTTAATTTTTCAAGCAGTACGGTGATTAATTTTAAATTTGAAGGGTTGTCGTCGACTGCTAATATTTGCAAATGATTTGTTGCGGTAGTAGTTTTTGGGGATGGTAATGCCGCAGGTAATGGATTAGATTCTGGGTGAGCATTCTGAAATAAAATTTTACATAATTCATGATAGAATTTTTTTTGTGATAGTGGTTTTGATAAACATAGTCTGACATCGTTATTTAAAAGTTCATCAAAAAATTCTTGATCAGTCGTATTTGCAATGACGATAATAGGGGAATTTGATAAACGTTGAATTTTTTTAATTTGATGATGAAATTTTATATTGACTTGATTAAGACAAATAATAATTACATCATAACCCAAATGGTTTTGCTGTAAAATATTGCAACATTCCATAATATTGTGACAACCTGTTGTCGACATTTGCCAGGAGTTTAACATGCGTTTCAGTGCTTGATGGGCTTTATCATGTGATTCACAAAATAATGCGTTGAAATCATTTAATCGTTTAAATTCGATAATGTCATTATTATGGTTGGCAGGAATTTCACTGAGAAACGTAAACCAAAAAGTAGCGCCTTGCCCTGGTGAACTTTTTACGCCAATGGTACCACCCATTTGATTAATTAATTTTTTTGAAATAACTAAACCTAATCCTGTCCCACTATATTTTCGTCTTGCTGTTGTGTCAGCCTGGCCAAATGCTCGGAATAATTGTTTTTGATCACTGGTGCTGATCCCGGGACCCGTGTCTATTACCGATACTTTAATTTGGTAATTTCGATCTATCGTTTTATCGAGTTTAACATTGATTTCGACACTGCCGGAGTCAGTAAATTTAATAGCATTACCAACTAAATTTATAATAACTTGTTTAATGCGGAGTGGATCACCGATTAATTGTTGCGGTGTATTTGTATGAATATCGCTAATTATTTCAATTTCTTTTGATTGGGCATTTGGTGCGAGTAATTCCATTACATCATCCACACATTCATGGATAGACATGGGAATATAATGAAGACGTAATTTACCGGCTTCAATTTTTGAAAAATCAAGAATATCATTGATGATGTCGAGCAAATTTGCTGCCGATTTTTTTATGGTGACCAAATAATCTCGTTGATGTGGCGAGAGATTGGTTTCGAGTAATAAGTTAGTAAATCCAATAATACTATTCATTGGTGTGCGGATTTCATGACTGATATTTGCAATAAATTCTGATTTTACTCGAGAGGCTTCTAGTGCTTCTTTACGCGCGAGGTTTAATTCTATATTTTGAATTTCTACCGTTTCTAAACTTTCGGTTAAATCTTTTGTGGCTTGCTCGATGTTTTGTTGAAGTTCTTGCTGTGAATTTTTTAATGAAGCCGTCATGCTATTTATCCCATCGGCAAGACTTGATAATTGGCCACCACTGTCAATCGATAAATGGGTACTTAAATCACCTTCTTTGATTTTTTTTACGGCTTTTGAAATTTTACCTAAAGGTTCAGTAATATCACGCCCAATGCGCCAGGCTAAGATAATACTCGCTATCATCGCTAGAAATAATATGGTGGTATTGGTAACCAATGTTCGATATTGCGCAAGACGAATATTAGCTGGGTCAAAATTAATGGCGACCCAACCTAAAATCTGGTGTGGTGTTAAATTTTTTAGGTTTTTTTGTATCGATTGATTTCGCACACTATCCATTAAGTTATCGACATTTTGATGATTTGTTACTACCGCTTTTGTAATAATGAGATTATTTGCATTTTCATGGATAGATGTATTGGGGCGATCTAAAAATTGATTTGATTTAACATCATATTTGAGTGAGTCGGGGCCGGCATAAGCAATAATTTGTTTTTTGGTATTATAAATTATGGCAGCATCAATATTAGGATTTTCGATAGTGGCATTAGCTAATCCTTGCAGGATATGGTTGTTATTTGTATATAAACCATATTTGCTAGCTGCTGTTAACTCTGTAATTAAAAATCGGCCTTCATTATGTAATTTTAAATCTAAATCTCGAAAGCGGATAAATGTAAAGTAACATCCAATTAATACAGAAATTAAAATACTTGGCAAAAAAGCAAGTATTAATACTCGCGTTTTAAGATCCCAATTTTTCATGAGCTTGTTATTCCCTAGTTTTTGCTTCACTCCAAAGCTTTTCCATTTCTAATAATGTTACATCGGAAAAGTTGAGATTTTGATTTTTTAAATTATTTTCGATGTAATTAAATCTAGTGTAAAACTTATTATTTGTATCATAAAGTGCGCTATCTGGATCAATGCCCAATATTCTAGCGAGGTTGACAACACTAAACAATATGTCTCCCAATTCATTTTGTATTTCTTGAAGAGAAGCTTTATTTTGCATTGCGTCTTTTAATTCTTGAATTTCTTCCTCTATTTTAGCAAAAACTGGCTCGGGAACGTGCCAATCAAAGCCAACCGTTGAGGCACATTCTTGTAGGCGTTTTGCTCGGGTTAATGCGGGAAGTGCTGTTGAAATAGAATCGAGTAGGTTGTCGAAGTTGTTTTGTTTTTCTTTCAGTTTGTTTTGTTGCCAGGCAGTATGGGCTTGTTCGGCATTTTCTGCGAATGTTTTATCCTGACGGCGACGATGTTTATCTAACATATTTTGACTAATGCTGTTTAAGTCAAATAATTTTTTTTCTTTGGCAATTTGGCAATAATACAAAATGTGATAAAGCAAATCACCGAGTTCATCTTTAACATCGTCGAATTTATTTTGTTTGATAGCGTCAGTTAATTCATAAACTTCTTGCAGTGTTAAAGGAATTAAAGAAGAAAACGTTTGTGCTTTTGCCCAAGGACATCCTGTCTTTTCATCTCGTAGTTGTTCGAGTAACTTAATAAGTGCCTCAAGGGCATTATTATTCATATTTTAAGTTCCACTATTTTCACGTCTGACTAAAATAATATTAGGCAATTGTTGAATGCGATCTAGGATCTGACTTAAATGACTCAGATCAGAAATTTCAATGGTTAAGTTCACCCTGGCAGTATTTTCAATTTTATCTGTTGATGTAGTCAACGCTATGATGTTGATTGATTCATTTGATAATATCGTAGTAATGTCTCGAACAATATTTCGTCTGTCGTAGGAATGAATAGAAATATCGACAGGATAAGTTGAACTTGATCCTTGCTCCCAAGCGACAGCAATTAAACGACTGCGATTTTCTGTTGAAGCATGTAAAATATTCACACAATCTTGACGGTGAATGGCCACGCCACGGCCGCGAGTAATAAAGCCAATGATTTGATCACCAGGGACAGGCTGGCAGCATCTTGCCGTATGCGTCAGTAAATCTCCCACACCTTCGATACTAATATTATTGGATCTTTCTCGTTTGCTATGTTGTTTAGCAGGAATTTGAATGGGCGGTAATTCTTGTTGTTTGATTTTTTGTTGAATCAGTCCGATGACTTGGTTTGTTCTTAGATCTCCACTACCAATAGCAGCATGTAAATCTTCGACTGATTTGTAATTGTAACGTTTAAGAATGGGCTCATAGTCAACGTCAGTAATTGATAATCGATTTAATTCATTTTTTAATAATTGCGCGCCGTCTTCTGCATTTTTAGTAAAATCTTGTTGCTTAAACCAATGGTGGACTTTGGCGCGCGCTTTTGATGATGCTAGATAACCTAAATGCGGGTTCATCCAATCTCGTGAGGGTTGTGGATGTTTGCCTGTTAAAATTTCAACTTGTTCGCCGGTTTTTAATTGATAATTTAAAGGAACAATCGCGCCATTTATTTTAGCACCACGACAACGATTACCCACTTCACTGTGAACGTTATAAGCAAAATCAAGTGGTGTTGAGCCAATGGGCAAATCTTTAATTTCTCCCTTGGGTGATAACACATAGATTCTATCGTCTTCGGCTTGTTTATCGAGTTCATCATGTTGTTTTGCACCGCCTTCAACTTCTTTCTGCCAATCGATGACTTGGCGTAACCAGGCGATTTTGCCTTCGTGTGTTGGTTTTTTTCCGCCGGCTTTATAATGCCAGTGCGCGGCAACACCGAGTTCAGATTCTTTATGCATTTCATGAGTGCGAATTTGCACTTCTAAATTTTTTTGCCCAGGACCTATCACTGCCGTGTGAATTGATTGATAGCCGTTGGATTTTGGTGTGGCGATATAGTCATCAAACTCTTTTGGGATTTGAGTCCAAGTGGCATGAACAATGCCTAATGTCGCATAACAATCTTCAACTGTTTCAGTTAACACTCTGACTGCAAGCGCATCATAAATTTCTTCAATGCCCACATGCTTGCGTTGCATTTTACGATAAATGCTATAAATATGTTTTGCGCGGCCATTAATTTCGACATTTTCGATGCCGGCTTCATGTAATTTTTGATGCAAAATATCTAAAGCTTCTTGGACGTATTGTTCTCGCTCAACGCGTCTTGAATCCAGAGATTTTGCAATGGCGCGATATTGCGCTTCATTTTGGTAACGAAAAGCTAAATCTTCCATTTGCCATTTTATTTGGCTAATGCCTAATCGGTTAGCAAGCGGCGCATAAATTTCAATAATTTCTTTGGCTATTTCTTTGCAATGTAATTCACCCACCGCGGGTGCTCGACGTAAATGAATAGTGCGTTCGGCAAGTTTAATTAATACAACGCGAACATCTTCGACCATTGCGACTAACATTTTACGCATGTTATCGATATGGCGATGGTTTTTAATTTGGCTTGCAGTATTTTGTTGTAGATAGCGGATCTCGCTCATTTTTTCGATACCGCTGATGAGATTTGCGACTTCATTACCTAACTGTTCGCGCACATCTTCTAAGTCTAAATCAGCATATTGCACACAGCTGTATACGAGTGCCGCAGAAATCGATACGCTGTCTGCTTGTAGCGAATGGAGTAATTCAGCCGTTGCTAAACCTTCTTGTAGACAAGAGAAATTAGTCGGCGCAGGAATATCGTCTCCGGTAATTTGGGCTAAAAAACAGGCACTACGAATTAGTTGCAGATCTTGATTGGCAAAATATTCTGCAATATGACTTAACCAAGCATCGAGTTTTATAGAACGATCTGGCAAGATGAATTCTGTTTCTTTGATTTGTACCATCGATCTAGAAATTAATTTTTAAAAATTGATGCATAGTGTAACAGATTTGCTTTCTTTAAGGTAGTGGTTTATTAAAGCAAGCCATTGTTTCAACATGCGAAGTATGCGGAAACATATCTAAAATCATCACGCTATCTAGTTCGTAATTTAATTCATTCACTAAATAACCACAATCTCTAGCCAAAGTTGCAGGATTACACGAAATATAAACGATTTTCTTAAGGTGTTTAAATGTCAATAACTGTGGCAAAAACTCACGTGCACCACTGCGTGGCGGATCTAACAAGAGTTTATTAAACGGATGATTTAACCATGGCATGTTAGTGCAATCTTCCATTAAATTCGCTGCGTGAAATTCAATGTTTTCAATGTGATTATGTTTTGCATTCATCGCGCCGCGTTCTACCATTTGTTGATCACCTTCAACAGCAATCACTTGTTGACAGTGTTTTGCTATGGCTAAACTAAAATTTCCAAGACCACAAAATAAATCTAAAATACAATCTTCTTGTTGTGGATTTAAATGTTGTAGCGCGGCGCTCACCATTTGTTGATTAATTTCATTATTGACTTGTGTGAAGTCAGTGGGATGAAATAATAATTCGATATTTTCAGTTTTTATTTTATAACTTAAATAAGGGTTATCATCATTAGGCCAGATTTTATGGATGGTTTTAGGTTTTCCTGGCTGTAAAAAAATAATATAATGATGCGTTTTGGCAAAAGTAATTATTTTTTCGATATCCTCTGCATTAAAATCTTTTAAATGACGTATAATTAGCGCGATATTATTATCATCGGCTGCAACTTCTATTTGTGGAATATGTTCAAAAATACTAAGTGATTGGATGAGTTGTTGCAGGTTTTCTAATTTTAATCCAACATCTGGATGCAACACATGACAGGCTTTCATTTCTGTGAGAAAGCGCCCATTTTTTTCACGAAAGCCAATTAAGAGTGATTCTTTCTTCGGCACATAACGCACACCTAAACGTGCTTTTCGACGGTAACCAAATTGTGGACCTGTAATGGGCGGCAGGATATTTTTTGGCGTTACATGCCCAATATGTTTTAATTGTTCTAAAACGACAGTTTGTTTATGTGTTAATTGTTTTTGATGATTCATGTGTTGTAACGAACAGCCACCACATATACCGAAAACTTCACACCTTGGTGTCGTTCTATCTTCTGAAGAGGTGTGAATTTTTGTTGCTTTTGCTTCATCATATTTGTTGTGCGAACGTGTAAATTCAATACTTACTTTTTCGCCAGGTAGCGCACCATCGATAAAAATTGTTTTATCTTGATGATGTGCGACACCGCGTCCTTCATGATTTAAATTTTCAATTGTGATATCAATGGGATTAGGTAAGGTTTTTTTCTTGCGTGCCATGCTGATTATTCCAAGATTGTAAAAATTGTTGTAAGTGTGATTCGGTGCTATTTGCTAAATGTGTTTTAACTCGTTCGCATTCCGTTAAATATTGTGATGATGTTAATTGACCCCGAATTAATTGAAAGCGTAAATAAACTAAAAAAGTATTTAATACATCGGTTTCACAATAATCACGAATTTCTTTGATTTTACCTTGACAGTAATAATCCCAAACTAAACTGCCGCTCATGCCCATTTTTCCAGGTAATCCAATCATCGTGGCAATATCATCGAGCGGGGCAACACTTCGGCCATTATACGAACTTAATACATCCATCAAATCTAAATGTCTATCGTGATAGCGATTTAAATAATTATTCCATTTGAACTGTTGATCGTGTTCACCACTTTCCCAATAACGTGAAGCCGGAATACCGTGGAATAAACTGCGATAGTGTAATACAGGTAAATCAAAACCTGAACCATTCCATGAAACAAGTTGTGGCGTGTATTTATCGATACCATCATAAAAACGTGAAATGATTTCAGGTTCATCACTATCAATATCGCCGAGGGTCCAAACTTTAAATTGCTGCAAATTATAAAATACCGCTGATATCGCGACAATTTTTTGCAAATGATGGCGAATAAATTCAGAGCCTGATTTTTCCAGTTGCATCGCAAAGAGTGCTTTAGCAATATCTTCACGCGACAAATCTTTGAAATCGTATAATCGATTTGCACTTTCTGTATCTGGTATTGTTTCTATATCAAAAACTAAAATATTCATTGTTTAATCCTGACGCGTTGCATCATTAAATTATGTAAAATAAACAATTGTATACCGTCTAGTGAAACGTTACTATACTATGGTAACTAAGGTAATTACTATTTAACTTGTGTGGAGTTGGATAAATGCGAGTGATTTTATTGGGTAGTCCAGGATCAGGGAAAGGGACTCAGGCACGTTTTATTGTCGAACGTTATGCTATACCGCAAATTTCCACTGGTGATATGTTAAGAGCTGCTGTCACTGAAGGTAGCGAATTAGGCATTCTCGCTAAAAAAGCGATGGATTCAGGTGGTTTAGTTTCAGATGAAATTATTATTGGTTTAGTCCGAGAACGTATCAATCAACCAGATTGTGCGAATGGCTTTTTATTAGATGGTTTTCCACGTACAAAAGTGCAAGCATTAGCCATAAACGAGCAAGGTATCAAAATTGATCATGTCATCGAATTAATGGTTGATGATGAAGAAATTGTTGAGCGTGTCACGGGTCGTCGTATTCATGTCGCTTCGGGGCGCACTTATCACATTCACTATAATCCGCCTAAAGTATCAGGCAAAGATGACATCACCGGGGAAGAATTAATTTTTCGCGATGATGATCATGAAGAAACAGTTCGTACACGTTTACAAGTTTATCATGAGCAAACAAAACCATTAATTGATTTTTATAAATCTATGGCCAATGATGATCCTAATCTGACTTACAGTGAGTTAGTTGGTACAGGAAACGTTGAGACTGTTCGTGATCATATTTTTGCAGTGTTAGACCAAGCACAGTAACGAGGTTTTGTATGAATCTTATCGATTTAACCGAAGCTAATTTTGATCAAACCTTAGAAAATCATGAAATAATTATAATCGATTTTTGGGCTGAATGGTGTGGTCCTTGTAAATCGTTTGAGCGAGTCATGTTAGAGCTTGCGCCAAAACATCCCGATATTATTTTTGCTAAAATTGATATTGAAAAAGAAAAAGAATTAAGCGCTGATTTTAATGTTCGCTCCGTGCCTTTAGTCGCCATTATTCGCAAAAGACATGTTGTCTATCTTGAATCGGGCAAACTCTCGGTGCAAACGCTTGATGATTTAATTAAACAAGTTCGAGATTTAACACCCGATCAACTAGCAAACTATGATTAATAGACCACTATATTAACTATTCTTATTTGTTCTTATCTTGAGGAATAAAGTTTTACGATTTCCGCATATACTACTTATATTAATAAATTAAAACGAATAATAATAGTAGTATAGCATGTCATTTAGTCTTCAAAATTTTGCATATGTCAAAGTTATCAAAAAATTAAAACAACGTTTTCAAAGCCGTGAGCTAAACAGTGTTTCAGACTTTCTAGAAGCTGCGAATGATATTGAAAATTTATTAACACCTAATGAGATTGATAGAATTATTAATATTATTGATGAAATATTTTATATATATGAGAGTTTTTTTAAAAAAAGAATAAATGATAACTTAGAACCATTATTACCAAATTGTAAAATAGACGATCAACAAGAAAAAGTGAAAAGTAGATTATATGATGTATTTAAGATCTTTTATGGCGAATTTCAAAGAAATAAGGGTAACAATGCCCTAAAAATAAATATACTCAAGGAAATCCGTTGGGTTAAATTGATTTTTAGCCATCAATTGTTCCTGATTGAATATCGAGAAGCTTATACGAGATATTTATGTGATATGTTAGATAAGCAAATTGGACAATATGGTGTTTGGTTATTTGGGCAAATGTTTATTCCAGCAATAATGGATGGCGAGTTATCATCACAATTGTTACAAAAATTATATTTAAACTTTCGTCAATCGATTAAGCATGATCCCGAACGGTTTAATGAAGACACTTTATATAATGCAATGCAAATCTATGATGTGTTTAAATATCAACAGAAACATAGTTTATTTCAATTCATACTACCATTACTTTCTAAGCTAAAAGATAAAAAACTCAACTCATTGTCAATTATAAATTACTTGATGTTAAAAATTATGAAAGCTTCTGACGAGTTGAGCCCTGAAGACAAAAAATATCTGATTAACTTAGTATATGAGCATTGTGAAATTTGTGAAGAATTCGGACAAAAAAACTTTAACGTTAATCAATATACTTCTATTTCGCAGATCATTCTTAGTCAAACATACTCACCACAAGATCAGAGAAAAAAAGTGGATTGGGTATTAACTATATTTGAAGAAATGCACCATGTTCCGATGATAACTAAAATAGCTTTTTTTGAAAAAATATTTTCCCGTTGTTCCCTTGATTTTTTATCTTATGCTCATGATGCAATGGAAAAAATATTTAAAAATGGAAGTAATAAAAACTTATATGAATATGATCAAAATCAATTAAAAAACATTATTTTATTTCATTGTTATCGAGCTACTTATTTTATGAGAAATTATGGTAAAGTTGAACTAAATAATATTTCAAAATTTATATCGCAAATTATCGATAAATATGGAAAGCTATTTGAATATAAAAATATTAATCCATTTTCGGTACTCGGGTTTTTAATTCAAGGAATATCAGGAATGCTTAATTTGATAGAATCAAAAGCAGAGCAGAGTAGCATAATTGAAGATGTTTTTACTCAGATTAATGAAGATTTGGATAAAATATTTGAATTATATGAAGATGAGTCAGGGATAAAACTGGCTGATTTAATCCTGCCTTTACTCTCTAATATCCAACTGTTATCAAAAGAGATTGCTTTGAAAATTGTTGAACAATTATTTCATAAATATCCGCCTGAAATGAAAAAGATTTATGCTGAAGTTTATGCAAATGGTGAAAGTAAAGAATTGTTTGACAACAAATATCAACCAATAATCTATTGCATTAATTTAGTGCATGAACGCGATGATTGTGCAGAAGCTAATGAATTAAACGAAGAGCCGCAACCAAATTTGATGAGAAGAAAAAGTTATTAAATCCTAAATAATAAATATAGTGAGAGTAGATTATGCCATCTAGATTTGACAAATATTCTAAGAATTCATTTATAAGAGAATTAGAAGCTGACATCGGAATAAATTTTTATTCGGATTTGAATGAATATCTAATTAAAGTCTCTGATCTTCGGCGAAAAAAATATAAAAACTTAAAGCCTTCTCAGGCTAAAACATTTGAAGGTTTCGTATTAGAACGAATTAAAATAAAGATAAATGAGGGCTCGATGGGATGGAGCATTTCTCCCCTTCAGTTAGATAATTATCTTAATTCGATACAAGATGATTCTACTGAAGTCAAAGAGATTAAGAGAAAGCTAATAAAAAAAGTCATGTGCATAATTTGTTTGGAAGAAAAAGAGAGTAACGAAAAATCTCCCTACGACTGTTATTTTCTGATCCCTAACTATTTTAGTTTGAATTATTCTATTCTAAGTAAAATTGGATATTGGTTCACCGATGAAGAAATTTGCAAGATTTTAATAACGCATATTGAAAAAGCGTTACAAAACGGATTTGAAACGTTGACTCAACATGTTTCATCTAATCTGGGCATATTGTTGGATGTTTTATCAAACATAGAAGATAAATCACTTGTCCTAAAGACTATAATAAAACATAAGAAAATATTAAGTGAATCTGAGTTTTTTTCTATCCTGTTAAGAAGAGTTGAAGGAAATGGATTGGTGAAAAATAATCAGGGTCGATGCGAAAGCTGCTTTTTAAATAGTTTGGCAGAGGCCTGTGATTTTAATCAAGTGCATCCAGGCCAAAATTTCAGTCTTAATAAGTTAAATTTAAATCAATTAATCACACTTGTAGATATTGGATTAAACTATCAGATAGAAGGAACTTCAAACAGTCCATTTAATGTTGCAATCGAAGGATTAAAACACGTTTTTAATAGAATATTTGATTTGAATCATAATGAGTGGCGTCAAGTTTCACGTTTAATTGCAATTTTGTTGAAACTAAAACAAGATGAAAATAAAGCATTACAAGGATTTAGACATAGAGTTGATGAGCTCTATGAAAGCGCGATGAAAAAATTTATTGACATTTATCCTGCTGCTTTAATATTTGGGAAAATAATTTATCCAGTATTGCGCGATTGTGAATTGCCGCAAGATACGTTAAAACATTTATATTCAAAGTTTGAAAGTGCTATTAAGTTCGATTTTGAAAATGGCAAAGTGAATGATGAATCAGTTTACGTTATGATTCGCACATTTAATGCATTTCGCTATGAGTTCAAACCGAGCTTCTTTCCATTTGTCTCAAATTTATTAGATAAAATAGGCGAGAAAAAGTTAAGTTCAGTGAAATATATTTTTCGTGTTTTGAGAAGGATAAATAATGATGATTCAAATGAAGGGGATAAAAAATACCTTATTGGTAAGCTTTGTGAGAAATGTGATATTAACTTAAACTCAATCGAAAATGAATATGATTTAATACACTGTATTCGGATTGGACAAATTTTCTTAAATAATTCTAATTCTTCTTATGCCAGAGAAAAAATTATAGATAAAGTTTTAAATATCCTAATACACTCAGATGTGGTTCCAGCAACAAAGAAAGTTGCTTTGTTTGAGAAATTACTCGAAGATAATCAATCTGATGAAACACTAATTTATGCTTATGAAAAAATAGATATGATATTAAAATCAAAAATGCAAAATAATGATGATATCTATTCTTCTAAAGAGTGTGACATTGAAAATAAGATTATATTTCAATGTCATCGGCTAATTTATTTTTTCAATAAAAACCAGCAAGACAAAGCAAAAAATGCCGGAACAGTTATCAAATTTATATTTAGCCAATATTCAAAACTTGATGAATATGATAGACAAAAGATAAATCCAATCACACTTTTAGGTGTTTTATTTCAAGGAACGGCAACATTATTCGAGCATATTCAGTCAAAACATGAATTAGAAAATATATTTTCTGAACTATTTGCTGAACTTGAACATCGTTTGGAAAATGTTCTCGCTGAGAATGCTGAGAATGTTAATTGTGATCTTGATAAATTAATACTACCTTTATTCTCTAAAATACAACATTTACCAGAAAATATAATCGTAGAATTTATCAAAAATCTCTTTAGAATAAGTCCAGCGTTAGAAAAAAATTTAGATGAAAAATATTACCAGTTTTGTCTTAACTTGCACTCGTTCTATTCATCCTCGTCTTCGTCATCATCTTCGTCTTCGTCTTCATCCCCTGACTTAGAACCCTTGGCATTTTGCATGGAGAAATATGATAACTATAAAAAACTAGAACAATTACTGAAGGATAGCGAGGCTGAAGCTCTTAATCAGAAAACACGTAAATTAATGAGAATGGGGGGATAGTATTTTAATCGGAGGTTAATTTAATCATCGATTAAAGTTAACACTTTTTCCGGTGGTCGTCCTATTAGAGCTTTGTTATCACATACTGCGATTGGCCGCTGAATGAGAATAGGATAATTAATCATCGCATCAAGTAGATCATCATCTGCGACATTGGGATTATCTAGATTCAATTCATTGAATAATGTTTCATTTTGGCGGATTAAATCTCGAGTTTGTATATTTAAAAATTCAATGATTTTCAACAGCATGTCTTTTGTTGGCGTGTTGTGAAGATATTCAATGACAGTAAGTGATATCGGTTTGTCTTTAAGTAATCGCAAGGCCTCACGTGATTTTGAACATTTTGGATTATGGTAAAGTGTAATTTCTTTCATGAGCCCATTCTCATCGATATTTGAAAAACAGCAAAGATATCATTGATGGGTTAGACTCTTCAAGTGATAAAAAAAGGCGCCTGTTAGCGCCTTTTTTAAGCCAGTGAAAGTTAGGCTGCTTTACGACGTATTGATGTACGTTGCTTGACAGAACCATGTGGATGAAGCTTGCGAATAGATGCACTTTTGCGCATGGTTTTTTTCTTCGCGACAGGTCTTTTTTTCTTCATGACCACTTTTCTTTTAACTGACTTGACAGATTTAACGGGTTTACGCTTTTTCGCGGTGACTTTTGTCTTAGCCACTGTTTTGCGTTTTTTAGCCGTTGTTTTTTTCTTAGAGGCTTTTACCGGTTTCTTTTTAATCTTAGCTTTGATTTTTTTCTCAATTTTGCTGAGTGCTTGTTTTTCAAATTTAGAAATCGCTAATTCAATCGCTTTGACTCTACTATTTACTGACTGTTCACCTAATTTGATAATGTCATTAAGAGCAGTTTCATAAGCTTGGCTTTTTGCTAATTCGATTTTTTTAGCATGCTCAGTTTGAAGTTTTTTGAGTTTAGTTTGCCAAATTTTGTTGTTAGCAAGAATTTTTGCTTTAGCCGCACGGACTTCAGCGTGAGCTTTTACAACTTGTTGGCGTAAACGTTTTACTTCTGCAGAGACGACTGGCTTTTTCACTTTACGCTTTGCAGTAGTGGTGGTGCGCTTCGTTGCGCGTTTTACAGAGCGACGAGGTGTCGCACGTTTTTTGGTGGGCATAGTCCCTTCTCCTAGCATGCCCTAAACGGGCGTTTAAATTAAGCCACTTCACTGTGACCAGTTCCATTTCATTTCTCATTTATTCTGAAAAAATGAATTAGATTATTGAATGCATTTCTAAGTATAGATGAAATAATTAAAAATACATTATCGAATTCAATAATAACCCTATTTTTTCAGTGTTTAAATAGTTTTATAGAAAAAACTACTTGATTTTGCAAAGATTTTTTCCCTCATTCATGTCAGAGATTAGCTGTTATTTCTAGCTTTGCGGTGTTTGGCAAATAAGGTATGATAGGAATTGTAGTGACAAGCACTGAGAACTACTAAATATAGTGTTTTAAGATGATAATAGCCAGTTTGAAAGGAGCTAATGGATGAAAATGAGTTTTAATAAATTAATTATCACAATGATGATCAGCATTTTTACTTTACCCGTAATTGCAGCTGTTTTATCTCCTGTGGGTAGGTGGAAAACGATTGATGATGAGTCCGGTAAAGTGAGAAGTATCGTCGATATCACACAGCATAATGGATTATTGCAAGGGAATATCGAAAAGGTTTATCTACAAAAGGGTGAACATAAAACTGATGTGTGTAAATTATGTAGTGGAGAACAACATAATAAACCTATCTGGGGCATGAAAATATTTTGGAATATGAAAAAAGTGGGCCAAAATTTATGGAAGGATGGAACCATTTTAGATCCGCATAATGGTAAAACATATCGTTGTGAATTAGCTTTAGGAAAAGATGGTAAAACATTAACTGTTAGAGGTTATATTGGTTTACCCATTTTCGGTCGTAGTCAAACTTGGATCCGAATTTCTTAAGTTATAGAACTTTAATCTGAAATGCCGCTATATTAAAGCGGCATTTTTTTAGCCCTAGTTTTCTGCGACATCTTTTTGGAATGGGCGATAAACGTCACCGGTCAAACTCACAACATTATGATATTTTTCCTGACAATGTTGCAAAAACTCATCAAAAATAGGTTTTAACTCTGGATGTTCAATGCAAATGGTTTTTGCAAATTCAGTAAATAAACTAGGTCGATCCAAATAAGGTCGTGTTGAAAAATTTTGTTCAATCATAGGAAATACACCGCCAATGACATGAAACATCCTCAACATTTCAGTTCGATTATGGCATTTTAATTTTTGTTTTACTTGATTAATGTGATCATGAACGGTACGAACTGATATATTGAGCTCAGCAGCGATTTCTTGATAATTATAGCCATAACTCAATAAGCGTAAGCTTTTCGTTTCTGCTCTTGTAAAGTATATATCATCAAATATACCATTCAGGTAATATCGGGTTGGATATAATGCTTTATTTGAATATCGTTTTAATTTTTTAAGGAAGACTGATAATGCTTCTTTAATTTTAGGACCAAGATCACTGTGTATTTTAATTTTCGGGGCTTTTGCTTTGACTTGATTTATTATGTTAGCGGCTTTCTCCGTAAAATAAAAAGTGAACTGTTTAAAATAATCGAGATTAGTCATGAACTCATATCTAAAGTTTTTAACTTCACTCGGCACACCAAAAGTGTAAATAGCGGTTGCACCACGGTAATAAGCGACTAAAGCTATAAGTTGAGTGATATCAAATTTTTCTGCCATGGCTTTTATGATGTGTTGATAAGTTTCTGAATTTGGATCGACTTCCTCGAGATTGATCACTTCAGAATACATAGGTAAGGGGAGATCATTGGTATATTGACTTAAGTGATTTTCACAAAAATAATCGGCAAACTTGCGATGATTACAGATTGATAAAAATTTTCCTTTCCAATAAAGTTTTTGAAAACAAAAATAGTTAATATTAAATTCTTCTTTAATTGGATGAATAATTTGGTCAATTGCATCGCAAAAAGATATTTCTAATTCACTCGGATCCGGCAAAGTGGTTTTATTCATATTATTTCTCGCGTGTCTGAGTTTGTTATAATATAACAAACCGTGCTGAATGTAAATATGAATACTGGTTTTACTATCAATAAGTTATACGGATATTATGGCGAATCTTGGTGTTGTGCTGCAATATAAAGGTAAATTGTTGGAACAACATAAAGCGTAAATAAAGTACCAACAAACATGCCTGTTGCAATGACTAATCCAATATCGTGACGTGACCGTGATCCTGCTCCTGATGCTAAGAGTAAGGGTAACACGCCTAATATCATTGCTGCTGTTGTCATTAGGATGGGACGCAATCTTATTGTTGCCGCTTTTTCAATTGCTTGCCGTTTGCTGAGTTTTTCATCGCGTTGTAATTGATTGGCAAATTCAACTAATAAAATACCATGTTTTGAAATCAAACCGATGAGTGTAATTAAACCGACTTGTGTATAAATATTAATTGTCGCAAGACCGAGATTTAAAAAGATAAGCGCGCCACATATCGACATCGGCACACTGAATAAGACGATTAAAGGATCTCTAAAACTTTCAAATTGCGCACTTAATACAAGGAAAATAGCGATTAATGCAAAAATAAATGTATAAACTAACGTATTACCCTCTTGCACAAACGATCGTGATTCACCCGCATAATCATAGGTGATCCCTTTGGGTAAGATTTTATTGGCTTCTTGTTGTAAATAATTTAATGCGCTACCCATAGTGATCCCTGGCATTGGAACGGCATTTAATGTTGCTGCATTTAATTGTTGGAAAGTGGTGAGAGCATTCGGTTGTACCGCTAATTTTAAACTCATAAAAGTAGATAATGGGACTAAAGTATTATCAATACTGTTAACATAAATATTTTTTATTTGATCTTCTGTTAAACGAAATCGACGTTCTAGTAAGGGAATCACTTTATAACTTCTACCTTGTAGATCAAACCAATTGACATAATTTCCACCGAGCGTTGTTGCTAAGGCATCACCAATTTGTTGCATGGTTAAGCCAAGTTGTGCGGCTTTTGCTCGGTTGATAGACGCGTTGACTTGCGGTTGATCAAATTTTAAAGAACTATCAACATAAATAAAACGGTTACTATTTTTAGCCGCCGTAATTAATTTTTCCATTGTTTGGTAGAGTAATTGAAAACTACCTGTGCTAGTTAATACAAATTGGATTGGAACACCATCTGTGCCAGTAGGCAAAGAGGGAAGCGGAAAGACTACCGATTGTAATCCAGCCACATCTTTAATTTTCTTTTGTAATTCTGGTTGGATTTGCATTTGTGTTTTAGAGCGTTGGTCCCAAGGTTTTAAAATTAAGCCTGCAAAAAAACTATTTGTTGGACCAGAACCATTGACGACGAAGAAATCTTCTTTTTCAGGAAAACTATTGAAGATTTTATTGAATTCGTTGGTAAAAGTGGTCACGTAATTAATATTCGCATACTCAGGTGCGCTACCTTGCATAAACAACACACTTTGATCTTCCACCGGGGCTAATTCTTGATGAGTATGAGTGTAAAGAAAACCAATACTCAATAACACGGTGATCGCGAATACTAATGTTGCCGCTTTATAATTAAGTGAATTATGAAGTGATGATTGATAACGTTGTTTAATTTTATCGAAGCGATCATCAATAAATTTAACCAAGCGATTGTCACTAATCGAATGATTTAATAATTTAGAACACATCATGGGCGAGAGAGTTAAAGCAATTACTCCAGAAAGAATAACGGCAGAAGCTAGGGTAAAAGCAAATTCTTTAAATAATGCACCTGTTAATCCACCCATAAATCCGATGGGCGCATAAACTGCAGCAAGCGTAATGGTCATAGAAATAATGGGAACAGCAATTTCACGTGCGCCTTCAAGTGCGGCTTGAAACGGTGTACTGCCTTCTTCGATATGTCGAAATATATTTTCGACCACGACAATCGCATCATCAACGACCATCCCAATGGCTAATACCATGGCAAGTAATGTGAGTAGATTAATAGAATAACCTAACGCTAACATTAAACTACACACACCAATGAGAGATAAAGGAATGGTGATCACTGGGATTAAAACAGAACGAAGCGATCCTAAAAATGCAAAAATTACAATTATCACGATAATCGATGCTTCGAGAATAGTATGGATCACTTCATCAATCGAAGCACGAATATATTCCGTTGCATCGTAAACAACTTTTAAATGTAAATTGGGTGGAAAAGTTTTTTCGATTTTAGGTAATATTTCTTTTACTTTTGAAATGACGGTGAGTGGATTAGCAGAAGGCGATGAGGTAATCGCCACAAAGGTTGCTTGAGTACCATTAAATTGCACATTAGAATCGTAGCTTTCTGAACCTAACTCAATTTTAGCAACATCTTTTAAACGAATTAACATATCGTTATCATGTTTTACTACGATATTTCGAAATGCTTCTACATTATCCGTATTGGTTTCGGCATTAATAGAATAGGCGATTAATTGGCCTTTGGTATTTCCCGCTGCTGATTGATAATTATTTTGTATTAGTGCGTTTGCCACATCTTGCGGTGTCACATTCCGTGAAGCCATTTTGCGAGGATCGAGCCAAATTCTCATGGCAAAAGTATTGGCACCTAAAATTTGTGCGTTAGAAACACCGGCGACAGTTTCAATTTCAGGTTGAACCACACGCGAAATAAAATCGGTGATTTGAGTTTGTTTCATCACATCGGAGCTAAAACTCAAATACATCAATGCGACTGTCGAACCAGTATCTTTTTCGATAACGGGATCTTGCGCATTTTGAGGTAATTGACTTCGTACTTCTGCTACTTTACTCATCACATCAACAAAGGCTTTATCCGGATCGTAATTTAAAACAATATGCGCTTCGATTGTGGATAAACCTTGGGTACTGGTTGCTGTTAAATAATCAATGCCATCAGCACTTGCGACAGATTTTTGAATTGGGTTAGTAATAAAACCTTGAATGACATCGGCACTCGCTCCCGGATAAGTCGTGGTGACTTTAATCACAGTATTTTCCACTTCAGGATATTGTCGAACAGACAAATCACTGAGTGAACGAAAACCAATGAGTAAAATTAGCAAACTGACAACAGTGGCTAATACGGGTCGTTTTATAAATATATCAGTAAAGCGTGGCATTAAATTTTAACTTTTCTGGGTTAACAGTATTATCAACTTTAACTTCAGTTCCATTTTGAAGTTTTAATTGACCACTGGTGACAACTTCTTCACCGGCTTCCAATCCTTTAGTGATCACGATTCGATTATCACGAGAATTTCCAACGGTAACATAAACTTGTTTGACAATTTGCTTGTCTTTATC
>CAYGUK010000047.1:0-30030 GCA_964352985.1 uncultured Legionellales bacterium | reverse complement strand
CACTAGAAGACTCTTTAAAACAGTTTGAACAAGGGATTAACTTAATCCGTCATTGCCAAAGTTCATTAAAAAGTGCTGAGCAAAAAGTTGAAAAACTTGTCGAAAAAAATAATGAATTAAATTTAGAAAATTTCGATAATGAAATAGATACTGATGGGGATGAAGAGTGAAATTACAAGAATTTATCAACACTCACCAACAAAGAATTAATCAATACATTGATAAAATTCTCCCCCTCGCCACAATCCAACCCACTCGACTTCATCAAGCAATTCGCTATGCTGTGCTAAATAATGGTAAACGTTTTCGTCCTATCTTAGTTTATGCCACAGCGCTCTTAACTGATGTGCCACTAATCGTCCAAGATGCTATAGCCGCTGCTGCTGAACTTATTCACAGTTATTCACTTGTTCACGATGATTTACCCGCACTTGATAATGATGACTTACGTCGTGGGCAACCCACTTGTCACAAAGCATTCGATGAAGCAACCGCGATACTCGTGGGTGATGCGTTACAAAATTTAGCATTTCAAGTTTTAGCAAATATTGAATCCAATGACCTTCCTCCCAAAGCACAATTATCGATGATCCAAATTTTAACTCGGGCATGTGATACAACAGGAATGGTCGGCGGGCAAGCCATTGATATTGAATCCTGCGATAAACTATTAACCGAAATAGAAATCGAACACATGCATCGATTAAAGACAGGCGCATTGATCAAAGCATGTATAGAAATGGTTATTGCCGCAAGTCACTTATCGCATGATGAACAACAGGCATTAATGCTTTACGCTGATAACATTGGACTCGCTTTCCAAATTCAAGATGACATTCTTGATGTCGAAGGTGAAACCCAAATTTTAGGTAAAAACACTGGCCAAGATGCTAAAGAAAATAAACCAACATATCCCAGAATAATTGGACTTAATGAATCAAAACAAAAAGCCAAACAACTTATCGATGAAGCTTGTCAGGCATTAGGTAACCCTTCGGAACATAATCTCATGTTAACTGAAATCGCACATTATATTATTGAGCGTTCCTTTTAGAGTGACATTGATTTTGGCTTGCATCTTTTACCAATTTATCGGATCATGTGCCTCCATAGGAGGGACATGGCATTTATGACTAGTCAGTTAACCGTTTACTCGATACTTAATCATGTTGAAAAACCAGAAGATCTACGACGTTTATCTGAAGATCAATTAATTCCATTGTGCCAAGAAATTCGCCAATTTTTGCTCGAAACATTAAACACTTGCGGTGGTCATTTTGGCGCTAGCATGGGTGCAGTTGAACTTACTGTCGCGCTTCATTATATTTTTAACACGCCGATTGATCATTTGGTCTTTGATGTGGGTCATCAAGCTTATGTGCATAAACTGTTAACAGCAAGAAAATCTCAACTCCACACCATTCGTAAAACCAATGGTCTTGCGCCTTTCCCAAAACGTGAGGAATCACCCTATGATTGTTTTGGTGTGGGACATTCCTCTACTTCAATTAGTGCCGCACTCGGCATGGCAGTCGCTAACCAATTACAGGCGAACAATAAAAAGTCAATCGCCGTCATTGGCGATGGTGCGATGACCGCAGGCATGGCTTTTGAAGCACTCAATCACGCAGGTGCTCTTCATGCAGATTTATTAGTTGTGTTAAATGACAATGAAATGTCGATTTCCAATAATGTTGGCGCATTATCAAATTACTTTGCTCGTATCATTTCTGGTTTAACTTATGGTAAAGTCCGTGAGGGTGGAAAAAAAGTATTACGTAACATGCCCTCGCGCATGTGGGATTTAGTCAAACACACGGAAACACAAATCAAAGATTTTGTGACACTCGGCTCCACTCCCGGCACTTTATTTGAAGAATTAGGTTTTAATTATATTGGTCCAATAGACGGTCATGATTTAAATGTTTTAATTCCTACTTTAAAAAATTTATCACAACGTAAGGGGCCCCAACTTTTACACGTAGTCACCAAAAAAGGGAAAGGTTATACACCTGCTGAATCGGATCCTATAAAATACCATGCAGTGAAACCTGGTTTTTATGAACCAAATAAAAAAACTGAAACATCCACCCAACTCACCTACTCTAATGTTTTTGGCAAGTGGTTATGTGACATGGCAAAAATTGATGAACGATTAATTGGCATTACACCGGCTATGCGTGAAGGTTCAGATTTAATTGAATTCTCACAACGATTTCCTGATCGTTATTTTGATGTTGCCATTGCTGAACAACATGCGGTGACATTTGCAGCAGGGCTTGCTTGTAATAATAAAAAACCTGTGGTTGCAATTTATTCTTCTTTTTTACAACGAGCTTATGATCAATTAATTCACGATGTCGCATTACAAAATTTACCCGTGGTGTTTGCACTCGATCGTGCTGGAATTGTAGGTGGTGATGGTTCAACTCACAATGGTGTGTTTGATTTAAGTTTTTTACGTTGCATTCCAAACATGATCATCATGGCACCTGCAGATGGGAATGAAACTCGTCAAATGCTATATACTGCTTTTTTACAAAACGGTCCTACCGCAGTGAGATACCCTCGAGGTGTTATTCCCAATATTCCCATTATAAGAGAAATGCACGCTTATAAAATTGGAAAAGCGCAAATTCGACGTGAGGGGCAGAGTATTTTAATTTTAGCATTTGGTTCCATGGTTACACCTTGCCAATCAGTTGCAAATGATCTTGATGCCACTTTGGTTAACATGCGTTTTATCAAACCGCTTGATGAAACATTAATTTTAAATCTTGCAAGCACGCATGAATTAATTGTCACCGTTGAAGAAAATGCTATCAGTGGTGGTGCTGGTAGTGCAGTGAATGAGTGTTTAGTAAAAAATAATTTACCTAATCAATGTTTGAATATTGGTATCCCCGATTTATTTATCGAACATGGTAATCCCGATACTTTATTAGCATCGTGTGGTTTAAATAGTGAGGGTATTAAAAAAACAATTTTAGAAAAGTTAAATCTGCCACTTGCAGAAACAAATTAATCTAGTATTTTTTTCTTAAATATAAAACAGCTCCGTTATGTTCCATTTCTAAACGTCCTAAAACAGACATCCCTAATAACACAACAGCAGGTGAGCTTCCTTCAATGACAACCCCCGAAACATTATATAATTCTATATCGCCGACTTTTAACCTTTTTATTTTTACTCGATAAGCATGTTTGTTCCCGCCAGCAGTATGAACTTGAATCACTTTACCTTGTTTTTTGTAATCAATGTCAAAAGCATCAGCATCCTCACTATTCATTGCAACAGCGCTTGCACCCGTATCAATTAAAAACGTAGTGGCATGCCCATTGATACTACCTTTCACTTGGTACATGCCGTTAGCATCTTTCATGACCATGACTGATTTAGTGGGATCGCTACTGACTTCTTCACCATTCGTTTCAGCATTAAACGCCCCACTCATACCTAAACTATAATTGTGTCGTTTGCCGTTTACTTCAATGACTGCATTAGTCGTGTTGGATGAAATTAACTTAACACCTTCGGGTGTAGTCTTACCTTTACGTAAAACATAACGCGTTCCATCAATCTCGATGATTGCCCCATTATTAAATAAACCCATGACAGTAATATGCTTAACTTTGGCGTGACAGAGCATCGAAAATAAACATCCGGCGATGAATACTAACCAAAACCGTAAGCGCATAGCTTTCTCCACAAAGCATAATGAACTTTATTAACTTAAAGTATAGTCTATAAATTTACTATTAAAATTCAGCGCTTTAAGTTTTTTTATGCTAAGCACTTGGCCTAACAAGTAATTTCCCCTATAGTCATCCTATTTTGCGACTAAACAGGAACTTTGTTATGAAAAGTGAATCAAATACGCTTTATCATCGAGCAGAACAAGTGATTCCAGCCGGAGTGAATTCACCAGTTAGGGCTTTTCGTGCGGTGGGCGGTAATCCTTTATTTATAGCGCGTGGACAAGGCGCCAAAATATTCGATGTTGATGATAATCAATATATCGATTATGTTGGTTCTTGGGGACCATTGATTCTAGGTCATGCTCATCCTGAAGTCATTCAAGCCATAGTTAATGCCGCTGAAAGTGGTACCAGCTTTGGCGCGCCAACGGAAGCTGAAATTTTACTCGCGGAAAAAATAAGTCAACTTGTTCCTTCCATCGAATTAAGCCGTTTAGTTAACTCAGGCACAGAAGCAGCGATGACAGCGATTCGTATCGCTCGAGGTTACACTGGCCGCGATAAAATTATTAAATTTATCGGTTGTTATCATGGCCACTCCGATGCCTTATTAGTTAAAGCAGGCTCTGGCAATTTAACCTTTGGATCACCTGATTCAAATGGTGTCACTAAGGGTTGCGCCCAAGATACTTTGCTATGTTCTTATAACGATATTCATACTGTTAAACAATTATTCGATAAATATCAAAATGAAATTGCCGCTGTTATTGTTGAACCTGTCGCAGGCAACATGAATTGTGTGTTACCTATACCTGGCTTTTTATCACAATTACGAGAAATTTGTGATAACTATGATAGTTTATTAATTTTTGATGAAGTGATAACAGGTTTTCGTGTGGCGCTAGGAGGTGCGCAACAACGTTTTAATATCACACCGGATTTAACGATTTTAGGAAAAGTGATAGGTGGTGGTTTACCCATTGCCGCGGTTGGCGGTCGTCGTGAAATTATGGAAGTGTTATCACCATTAGGTGATGTTTATCAAGCAGGAACTTTATCAGGTAATCCCATTGCTGTTGCCGCAGGTTTAAAAACATTAGAATTAATTAGCAAAAACAATTTTCATCACGACCTAGAAACAAAAACCATACAACTCACCGATGGCATTATGGAAAGAGCACATGCTTTTAATATTCCCGTTCAATGTAATCAAATTGGTGGGATGTTTGGTCTCTTTTTTACAAAATCTAAAGTCATTAATAACTACGAACAAGTTAAAACTTGTAATGTGGAACACTTTAAACAATTTTTTAACGGCATGTTAGAACAAGGTATTTATCTTGCGCCTTCAGCCTTTGAAGTGGGCTTTATTTCTAGCGCTCACACGAAACAAGATATAACAGATACATTAAATGCAGTCGAAAAAATATTTCATTCTTTCTCATCTACACTGGCTTAATAAGGAAAAGTAATTATGAATGATCATGATGTTTGTGCTATTGGTAATGCCTTACTCGATATTGATATCGAGATATCGCCTGCCACACTACAACGGTTAAACGTCGAAAAGGGCGTAATGACCTTAATCGATGCCGAGCGCGAACGTGTTTTATTAGAAGAATTAGATGGCATTAAACATGTTAAAGCTTGTGGTGGATCCGCAGCAAATACCGCGGTCTTAGTTAGCCAACTCGGCGCAAAAGTCTTTTATTCCTGCAAAGTTGCTAAAGATGATGCGGGTGATTTTTATTATCAAGATTTAGTTAGCCATGGTGTAAAAACAAATATCACTGCTGATAATCGAATATCTGGCATCACAGGCAAATGTCTTGCCATGATCACCCCCGACGCAGATCGTACGATGAATACGTTTCTAGGGATCACTGAGCAATTTTCTGTTGATGAATTAGATCATCAAGCAATTGCTAATTCGAAATATTTATATATTGAAGGATATCTTGTCGCATCACCTTCTGCGCAAATCGCAGCCATCACTGCGGCTAAAATTGCTCGACAAAATAATACTAAAATTGCATTAACATTATCTGACCCAAACATGGTTAAATTTTTTAAAGATAATTTACTCACTATTATTGGTGATGGTATTGATTTGTTATTTTGCAACGAAGAAGAAGCAAAGATTTTCACGGGTCAAGAAGATTTAAATCAAGTCAGTGAAATACTAAAAAGCTACGCATCACATTTTGTGATCACCTTAAGTAATAGAGGCTCATTAATTTTTGATGGGCAACACTCTCATCATGTTGCAGCATATACCACTTCAGCACTTGATACGACAGGTGCGGGTGATGTATTTGCTGGCGCTTATTTATATGGTTTAATTAATGATTTTAACCCAAAAATAGCAGGTGATATCGCAAGCTTAGCTGCTGCAAAAATAGTGACAAAGTTTGGCCCTCGATTAAATACTGAAGAAGTCAAAAACATAAAACAACATGTTAATAAATATTTAACTACTGCTTGAGAACAATCATGATAAAAATATTTTCGCTTTGTGTGATCTTTCTTGCATTAAGTGCTTGTGCCACTTCTCAAAATTATTTGGCAACGATAAATAGTTGGCAAGGGCAAAGCGTCAATAAATTAGTTAAGCTTTGGGGATACCCAGATCAAACTGCAGAGGCACCTGATGGTAATAAATTATATATTTATCACTATTCAGATCGTGGCCGAAATCCAGTAATAGCAATTCCTGGCTATACAAATGTTGTTCAAGCAAATAATCAAACCTATGTTGAAACTACACCCACAACATTTACAGGTGGCGGTAGTTATAATTTTCATTGTAAAACATGGTTTGAAGTCAACCGTAAAAACATTATTGTTAACACAGCCGTTCGGGGAAATGCATGTGTTGCCAGTAAATCATTTCGGGAATCAAAAAGTGCTTTTTAATCTTTGAATTTCATTCGATGTAAAATAAGCCTGGAAAAAATCATAAGTTTTTTCCGGGCTTATTTTATTATTACATTCTCAATTGACTTTGTTGTTCAGCAGTTTCCTCAGTCATTTGATGATTACCTAAACGATTAAGTCTAGAGGCAATAAATCCTGTCACGATTAAAGTGAATAATGTTATTACACTTGGTTGTAATTGTTCTCCGTCTGATGATGAAGAAAGCGTAAAATGAGTTTCTGTCGCACAAACATCTGTGTCTACACAGTCTTTTATAGTCACATCTATATAATTAGCATCTCTGTCGTATACAAAATTTGTAAAATCATTAGGATTCCATAAATGAACAGATAAATTATATAATGTCTGTGTCGTTTCATTTGTTAATTTTATAGCGATCTCTAAACCTCTATTAGGGTTAGTAAAACAAATACTATAATTGGCATTATTAATTACTGCTGGTTCAAATAACGTTACTTTATCATAGCTAGAATAAACTGTTGTTGATTCTTTGGGAACTAATTGTTGTAACTGCAAAGCTATATCAAATTCCCCTTTACTAGGTTTTGCTAACATATAAATTTGTCGTTGAAAGGGTAAATATGGTGGAATAGACCAAACTGTATCTATGTCAAAACGTAAGGATGTTTGTGGATGACATGGTGCGATATTTGTAAAGCAAAGATCCAATGAATTATATTCTTTACCTTTTTCAAAATTAAAAGATTTGAGTGATTTAGTTCCTGGCGTTGTTTTTCGCGCGGCATGTTGGCATGTAACTGTGTTATTTGTAGCTGGTAATTCATCCTTCAATAAGGGTGGACTTTGTTTAGTTTCTTTAAGTTGAGTTTTTTTTGTATCAGATGTATTTTCTTTAGCTTGGAAATAAGTTGTATCACCTATCTGAATAGGTTTCTTAAAAAAACCAGTATAAGGTTTAAGTCCACGAGGAATCGAATGATTTGATTGTCGAGTGTGAATCGCTCCATAATTTGTTCCGTAATGCTTTCTGTTTTTTTTTGCTGAAGGTGGTTTTATCATCGCTTTCTTCATACTTTTCCTTAGTTCAATATTTGATGACTCTTCAAGATTTCTAATCAATGCAGCAAGCGCGACTAGAGAGATAGGACTCAATGAAGATTTCTGACTAGCGTGTCCAGAGTTATGCGATGTTAACGATGAATTTGTTGGCATGAATTTTCCTTATAGCTTTAGTTCATAACAAAGATAAAAACATACCAAAACCATTTGCTGAATAAATAACTTATATTGCACAACAGTTTTTCATTAAATGAGATGATGATAAATAATAAATATAGAAGAAGATATGAACGTACATTAATTAAAACAATGTCGGATATCTCTTTTTAATCAGATAAACACTAGATGAAATAGGCCAAACAAGGATTAATGTGAATAATATTTTTGTCACAAAAGACACTATCATAAGTTGAATAATTTCAGGAATAGGTTTGACACCATAGAACCAAATCATATAACCAATGATGACAAAAACTAGTTCACCCGTTAAGGATGAAAACAAACTTCTTAACGAATAAGATTTTTTTAATAATTTTTCTTTCCAATATGACATGAGGAAAATATTAATTAGAGAACTCACGAATAATGCAATAAAAACACCAACAAATATTCGAGGTAACGTTCCTATCACATTCGTAAAAGCTGCTTGTAGATGAAATGTGCTGGGAGAGGTTAAATAAACAATTTTGCTAAAAATACAGTCAAAGATAAATTCGACGGCTATACCACAATATAAAAAAAATCGACTAATCTTTTTACCATATAACTCAGTGATCATATCACTTAATAAAAATATCATAGGAAATACAATTAATGATGCCGAGCCTTCATACTTAAAAATAAAAATGATTTTATAGGTAAAGATATCTGCGGCTATGATACAAGCAATAAATAGCATTGAAATAAAAATTAATAATTTATATCGGAATAAATTTTCTATATTCATATGTTTAGTAAATATTTCTACGATTTGAAAACAAATTCAATTGTTCCATAAGCATTCATATAATGCAATTTTATCTCAATATCTCAATGTCTAGATTCGTTTATTAATAGAATGGTGTGGGTATTACATGTTGTTTTTTCATAGTTAATTTAGTTGGCTCTTCTTTAAAATAAGCAAACAATTCAATATGACCATATCCACAATTTACCTCATCAAAAATTATAACTAAATAGCGCATAGCCGTTCTCGGTTTTCAATTTTTGCTTATTGTAGAATTCCGATTATGTAAAACAAGTGGTATAAACACTAAGATTCAACCCGGTTTTTTTTTCTTGATTTTTCGAAAAATATTTATTTTTCTGAGTTTAATCGATTTAACAAACATAATATTAATAATATAATTAAATAGCTAATCCGATTTTATACCATTAATTCACGATTTTTCATTTCAGGTACAAGCAGAGTAAGGAACACACCAACTAACGAAATCAAGCTCACCCATTGCATGGTGATAGATAATCCAAAGTGTTGCAAAATAAGGGGTAGTAAAAATGCGCCCATAAATGCCCCCACTTTTCCTATTGCAGCAGATAAACCATGTGCTGTTGCGCGAATTGATGTGGGAAATATCTCGGATGGGATCAAAAACGTTGTTGTATTGGGACCAAAATTAATAAAAAAGAAACTTAAACCAAATAGTAAAATAAACAAAGGTAAATGTGTTGTAATTTCCGGAACTAAACCAATTACGCCATAACAAATTGCCATGACGATAAATCCCAAGATCTGGATGGGTTTACGACCTATTTTATCGACATAACGCGCAGCAAAGAAATAACCCGGCACAGCAAATAAGAAAAACATCCCCGAAGTAATCAATATATGATGAATAATACTCGCATGCGGTTTCAGGGTATTTAAAATTAATGTAGAAGAAATTCCATTCCCATAAAAAGCAACATCAAGCAAAAACCAAGCGCCAGCCGTACCCACTAAATAACGTAACCAGGGTAAAGACCATAATTGATGATTTTGTTTTTTAGGTAAAGTTGCTTTTGCCTGACCGGGATAATTTCTTGTCATATCATCAATGACACTACTGACTTCAACCGGCGCATTTTTATTCATAATAAAATGTGGCGTTTCTGTGATTGAGCGACGTAAATAAAAAACAGATGCAGCAGGGATTGCACCAAATCCAAGTAAAATACGCCAAACTAAATGTGGATCTATATTGAGAGAAAGAAATAAAGTCGCAATCAAGGGACCAACGATTAATCCAACAGCTTGCATAGCAAAAACTAATAGCATTAAAAATCCTCGACGTTGATGATTGGCATGCTCGCCAACAACAACGGCACTGGAAGGATAATCACCGCCTATGCCTAAACCAACAATAACTCTAGCGCAAATTAACCACATAAAATTCATTGCAACTGCCGATAAAATTGAGCCAATCACTAATATTAAAATCTCAAACCCATACATTTTACTGCGACCGAATTTATCTGCTAAATAACCAAAAGTAACCGCACCAATTGCAGCAGAAGCTAAGGAAGCTCCGTTTAATATCGCTAATTGAAAAATTGTTAAATGCCATATTGGTATTAATAATGAAGTGACTACCCCTATTATAAATAAATCATAAGCATCGGTAAAAAAACCCATTCCTGCGGTAAAGATCATTTTTTGATGATAGCAATTTATCTGCGATTTGACTTTTTCGCTAGGCACTGGATTTGCGCTGACTAAAACAGGATGCTGACCAATGATCATTCTTACCCTCTCCACACATGTTCGGTTATATTTGGAAAAATAACATGGATTTATGGCAATTTAAGGGCAAGACTAGTATTAATTAGTCAAAGTATCTTATTCGTCTAAGGTATCTCAGCTAACATATTGTTATCACACATCATCCTGCAATAATCAACTAAAACACATCACTATTTTTCACCTGTGATGAGATATTATGATATAACAAATCAAATTAAATCATTAGTTAACATGTCGTAATTAATGAAAACCCTAACCAAATAATTACAATTATTAGGAGTGCTCATGGATAAAATTATTCAAACTATATTATATACAAGCCGTTGGTTACTAGCCCCTATTTATACCGGTTTAGTTTGCGCTTTATTTACTGTGTTAATTAAATTTGGTTTAGATACCTTCCATTTAATTTTGCAAATGACAACAATTAAAGAATCAGACTTAATTTTAAATGTACTGGGTTTAATTGATTTAACACTTATTGCGAGTTTGCTCGTTATCATTATGTTAAGTGGATATGAAAATTTTATTGCAAGTAATGCTAAAAAAGATAAATTACGTGAATTAGGTTGGTTAAAAAACATTACACCAAGTGCCTTAAAAACAAAATTGGTAATAGCGATTGTAGCAATATCTTCGATTCATTTACTCCAAGTTTTTATGTCGCTTAGTAGCTATAAAAGTGAAATTGTCATTCTTTATATTGCATTACATTTAACATTTGTGATCACAGCATTTCTAATGGCACTGACAAATAGCAAAGCACATTAATCATCAACTATAACACTCTACATTATAATATGTATTAATAGTAGTCTTTATAATAAATAGTAAACTATAATTCAAAAAATATTTGTAACTATTCAGCATAAATGCTGAATAGTTACAAATTATTAAAGCACTCATCTTCAATTAAAGAGTTGAAGATTTGCTTTACTAGCGTTGTATCATAATAGAAATTATCAATACGATAGTTAAATTGATCAATAATATTATTATTATTGATCAACCTAATTAAGTCTGTTTTAGATTTACATTGAAATTTACTGCGGATATTTTCGATATGATAGCGAACTGTTGTCCAAGATACGTCGAGCATCTTCGCAATTGATTTCATGGTAATTCGTTTAGCTAATAGCAATAAAACATCTAATTCTCGTTGTGTTAAATAGATTAAATCATAGGGTTTGTTTAGATAATATTTTTTGATTGAAAATTTAAATTGGTTAGGTAATTTTTTAATATTATAAAGTTGATTTAACATTTCATCAATTGTTGCCTCGCTCGATATACCCTGTAATGCCATTTTTACATTTTTGAATAATTGGGTAGTCCTTATATCAATTGAATAATTCAAACTCGTAGATATCAAACGATGTGCTTTATTTCTAAAATAGGCTAAAAATGACTCTAAACATTCATGATTAGCATAGATAAAATTTTTGAAGTTAGTATTTTCCTCATATGTCGTGATAAAAAATATTTCAAAATAGTTTGATTGAGAGGTGAGAATTGTAACACCATGGTAAAGTCCAAATTTTTCTTGAATTGGTAATATCGAGTTTTGATATAACTTTGATTCTCTACAAATATCATCCGTGAAGATAACTTGATTTGTCAATAGATTAGGTGGCTCATGTAACTCGCTAAATAATTTATGGTTTCGAGTAAATTTAATTATTTCATGATTAGTTGTTAAAGTTGCTAACTGTAAATCCGTGTCTATTCGATGATAGGCAAAATAATTAATGTTGAACGCATCGCATAATGGTTCACAGATTTTTTTTACTTGCAACTCTGAATTTATGAGGAATTTGGTATCGAGATACATTTTTTTCCCTTATTTTAGTTTTTAACTTTCGAGCCAATAAGGTATATTATATCGTTTCCTATCAAAATTTCAGAAGGCAAGTGTTTGATTTTATCAAATGCCCTTTATTATAGATTAGAATTGAATAGTTTATTATAAATGAAATTTAAGGGGTGTTTTTTGTCGTATTTATTTTGAAAATTCTGACGTGTGGAAATAAGCAGCTAAATTCACTACCTTTACCTAATTTACTCTGGATTTGCATTTCACCTTGATGTTGCATCATGACATGTTTAACAATTGCCAAACCTAAACCCGTCCCACCGCGCTCACGTGAGCGGGCTTTATCAACACAATAAAATCGCTCTGTAATGCGAGGAATGTCTTTATCAGAGATTCCAATGCCATTATCTTTAACAGAAAAAACAGCATGAGTCTCATCGTGATACCACTTAACAAGAATATTTCCTTTGGCAGGTGTGTATTTAACAGCATTGATAATTAAATTTGTAAACACACTTTTTAATTCTTCTTCTGATCCTAATAAACCAAGATTAGGATCAGCTTCAAGTAAAATACTATGTTGTTTATCTAATGCGTAATCTTTAGCATCACGACAAATTGAATCTAATAAAGATTTTACAACAACACGTTGGTTTGTATTAATCGTCTCTCCTTCACTTTCAAGTCGGGATAATAAAAGTAAATCATCAATAATGTTTTCCATTCGAATGCTATGTTGATGCATTTGTTTAAAAATATCATGAAAAACTTTAGCTTCAGGTTTATTTTTTTTGAGTAAGCTTTCTAAATAACCACGGATCACAGTTAACGGTGTTCTCAGTTCATGAGAAACATTTGCAACAAAATCTTTACGAACTTGTTCGAGTTGATTTATATGATTTCGAATTGCTTCAGGGACATTATCTAACTCGACTTTAGCCATAACATACTTCTTTATTTAAGATGAAAGTATATCCAATCCCACGTACTGTTTTAATTAAATCTTGATAATTAAATGTTTTTAATTTGTCACGTAGTCGGCGGATTTGACTATCAATAGTCCGTTCATCAATAAAACTATTACTGCCATGGAGCTGGGTAATTAATTGTGTTCGAGAAAATGTTTTATTTGGATTTTTAATAAAAAATCTTAACATATTAAATTCATTTGCGGTTAGAACAAGCTCTTCATGATTAATAGATACTTTACATGTCGCGAGATTGATCACCAAATCTTTTATTTTAATTTCATTATCAGGACTAAGTAGTGGACCTCGGCGTAACACTACATGAATTCTGGCAATTAATTCATCAGGTGAAAATGGCTTGGTTATATAGTCATCCGCGCCTGTCATTAAACCTCGCACTTTATTTTCTTCTTCAGCCTTTGCTGTCAACATGATAACAGGAATATGCTGATAATCTTCGTGTTGCTTTAACCATTTGATGAAATCAATACCACTTTTATCGGGTAACATCCAATCTAAAAGGATCACATCAGGGATCAATTCAGCAAGCTGGAATTCTGCCGCTTTACAATCACCCGCGAGCTTTAAATCAAAAGGTTCTTCTTCTAAGGAAAAACGAATCATGTCGCGTATAGCGACTTCATCATCGACTATCAATAACTTAGCATGCATTATGAGTTCTCAATAGAGCTTGAAGCGCGAATGATACCGTTTTTTGCTTAAATTTACTATTGTAAAAATTTAGAAGGATATTTATCATATCGATTCGTTAGCCGAATTTTACTAACACCTGACAAATTTTATCTTCGAGTTTTTCATAACGTTTTGGTTTTTCAATAAATCCATTGATCATTATTGAAAAAGCATAATAGTGACCACTATCGGCATGTAAAAATCCTGATAAATTTGAAACTGATTGCATAGTCCCAGTTTTAGCAGAAACTCTTCCTTTTATAAAATTTGCTTGCATCCGATTACTAAGAGTACCATCAACACCAGCGATAGGCAGTGCATTAAAAAATGCTTGGCGAATTGTAGGATGCTGATAAACATATTCTAATAAATGAATAACATCATTGGGCGTTATCACATTATAACGAGATCCACCTGCGCCATCGACAATTTTGACCGACTTGGGATTTAATCCTATCGTATTTTTTAATACTGATAATTCTGCTTTTTTACCGGTATACCAAGTACCTAAGCCTTTGTAAAAATGTTTACCCATGGTTTTGAATAGCACATCAGCATAAAGATTATCCGATTCTTTTAGCATTTTTTGAATTAATATGGTAAGTGGAAATGACTGATGTTCAACAATAATAATAGGTTTGTGTTTTAATTCCCCAGTAATTATTTTTCCCTGTAATTTAATACCGAGACGCTGAAAATCATTTTTCATTAGCGCTGTCACAAGCAGTATGGGATTTTTCACCGCAATATCCAAATTTATTACTTTTCGTTTTATTGAAATACAACCAGATAATTCATATTGATTATTTTGATTTGCTTGTAATTCTAACGGACAAATTGGATTTTTATGTGAAATTGTAGTGGCTATATTTTTAACTGAAACAAAGTTTTGAAAAGAATTTAATTTCCCCCTCGCAAGATGAGCTATTTTTTTTGCGGGATATAAATTATATTTGAAACAATTTTCATTGATCACCACACTACTAGTAGGCGCTGAAAAACAACTATTTTCATCATCCCAACTCCATCCTGGTCCATATAACTTGCTACCAAATTGATTGGCCACGATAATGATGTTACCTTCAATTTTCTTGATACCATGACGTTTTAATTGTACGATTAAATCAAATAAGTTTTCACTAGTAAAAGATGGATCACCACTAAAATTAAAATAAATGTCGCCTTTAATTACACCCTGCTTATTTACTATATGATTTGACGACACTTCAGTTTTAAATCGAAAACCTTCACCCAAATAAACGAGTGAACTTAATGTCGTAAACAATTTTAAATTACTTGCAGGAATAAATAACCGACTGGCATTATGGGAAAAAATGACACGATGATTTTTTAAATTTACAACTTTAACAGCAATGTGATTGTGAGGATATTTATCTAACAATCGGTTTAATCGTTGTTGTAACTCAAGTGTGTTAGCATGACAAAGCAAACTTGTAAAAATAACAACTAAGCTTACTCCGAAAAATATTACGGGTTTTATCTGCAAATATCGATTCATGCAACCTCATTGGCACTTTGTAAATAGTCTCGGTATGATACTACTTTATCGATATTCAGCCCACTTGCCGCAATGTTTTTTATTAGACTATAGTAATAAACAAATTTTTGGCCTTCTAAACGTTGGCAAGGTAAAACAAATGATTCCCAAGCACGTCCCGAAACATTATAAAAATGTTTAGCATCCCAAAAGTGAGGAATTTTACGTGTGTTATTAATATCTTCAATAACATCTTGTGGTGCGCCATATTCAGTAGCTAATTCTTTATAAATTTGCATATCTGACTTTGTTTTCACAATTAACCATGAAGCATTGCCTTCAATATCAAGCAATAAAAAGGTCCCTGGTGTTGAAGCTAAATAATATTCAACAATATCATTATCACGACACACCCCATTAAAAAATTCAACAAAAAAGGGATCACGTAAACAACACATGGTTTCAGGTGTTAGAGATTTAATAATGCTCTCGGTACCAGCAAGAAAATAATCTAACTGTAGTTTGTGAATTGTTTGATTTAATAATTCAGATACATCGGGATGACTTTTCACTATGAATTTATCAATTATGCCTTCGTTAAAGGCGTCAACTGCAACAGTTTCATCGGCTTGACCTGTGAGCATGACTTTTTTAATCGGTAAATGTTTTATCTCTTTAAAAAAATCAACGCCATTCATTTGCGGCATTGCATAATCAACGACAGCAACTGAAATTTCATCATAACGGTTTAGATTATAAGATTCGTGATAAATTGCACTCAGATTTAAGTGAAGAGTATGAGCGCCATTTGGCACATCAAATTCATTATCATCAACAACTAACACTTTTTTTGATAACACTTCTTCATTTTTTTGTGCTTTAACAACTTGTAAAGCTTCATTTGGAGAATCGAACAATCGATAGGATAAATCTTCGTCCAACATCAACCGTAAACTATTTAAATAACCTTGACTATCATCAAGAAATAAAACTGTTGTAGGAAAGAAACAAGCAGGAATGTTTGTATGGTTCATGTATTTCCCAACTCCTTTGGTGTTATTGCGTTATGATAAAAGTATTTTAAATCAATCATATCACATCTTTACTTAAATTCTGCATTTTTGGAAAATTGAGGAAAAATTCTGTGTATTCGCCATAAACAGAATAACATTGAATATTTCCACCAAAACTTTCCATTGCGGTTTTGCAAAATGACAGACCTATACCCGTTCCATTTGTCGTAGTTGAATAAAATAAATTAAACAAGTGAGACAAATGTTCAGGTGGAATACCTTGCGCTGTATCTTTAAATCGTAAGGTATTATATCTTTTTGTAGACTCTATAGAAATCTCAATATTGCCTTTAGCATTTTTCGTCATGAAATAAAGGGCATTTTTTAATAAATTAAATAAAATATGAACGGTTAATATTTTTGAGCCGTAAAAATTAAAATCATTTTCTGAATGAAAATGAACATTTTCTCTTTCATCACGGGTATTAAATGGATAACGTCTAATAGCTTCATTAACACATTCTACAATTGAATAATGATCAAGTGGCATGGCGATATTTTGTGGTCTGCCTTGCACATTTACTAACATCATGTCGATCACAGTATTGGCATAGGAAACTTCATCTGCAATTTCACCCATTAATCCATCCAATGCTTGGAATCGATCACGCCGAATTTCTGGTACATTTAATCCAGCTTGTTGGGCTTGGTTATACGCTTCAATTAATCTGGGTAAATAGCGACGTCCACCAGAAGCACGAGCCTTAATAGCCAAAAGAGGCGTGCGTAATTCATGAGCTACTCGCCCTCCCACTGCAGACATGCCTTGCAGTTTTTCACGATGTAACTTTTCTTTATTTCGAGAAAAAATAATGCCAATAATTATTGCAAAAATATAATTAGTAAATGGTCCCACATAATCAGTTAAAGGATAATAATGCGCATTAGTCGAGATATGATAAAAACCCCAACCTGCAAAAAATCCTAAAGTTAATAACACTAATGCTGATAACCAATCTACAAGTAAGATCAGTATAAACATGGCAATCATCACATTGGTTTGCCAGCTAGAAGAAGTGAAATTTTTCAATACCATGAAGGTAACGAAAAATGGCAAACAATAAAGTAAAGTGAGATACCAATAAATAGTTTGATAAGGTAATAATATTTTTGGCCAATACTTTTTAAAAATAAGTGGAATACACAATAGGGTTGCTAACATGCGAATATAAAAATTAGTGTAATCATGTGGCGCTAGATGAGGCCATAAAATATAGAAAAGTGGATAATTCACTAAACCAAAAATACCAAACGTCACCATTTGCGCACCGAAGATTTCAGTCCGTTTATTAAGGTGAGTTAGAAATTTATTTCCTGTATTTTTTACTTGGTCAAACATATAACTATCTATATTAAAACTTGTTTCTTATACTTTGCTTCACTATGCTATGCATCGTAAAAGCTTAATTATGAACATTCACTTATCAAAGTACAATGCATAATATGCCGTACTTGTGTGAGACTTATCTCACAAAACAAGGAGAAGGAACAAAAATGATCAAACTTTATAGTTACTATCGTTCAAGTGCCAGTTATAGAGTTAGAATTGCGCTCAATATTAAAAATATGGTTTATGAAACTAAACCGATACATTTAGTTAATAACCAAGGTGAACAACATAGTGTCACATATAAAAACCTTAACCCTCAGGAATTAGTTCCCACACTTATTGATGGTGATTTTACAATTAGCCAATCCTTAGCGATAATCGACTACATTGAAGATATTCATTCTACCCCGAGCCTCTATCCAAACAACAGACATGAACGTGCACTTTGCAAATCTATCGCACAATCTATTGCTTGTGAAATTCACCCGTTAAATAATCTTCGAGTATTGCAGTATCTTACTCATGATCTAAATTGTGATGAAAAACAAAAAATAGCCTGGTATCAACATTGGGTTCATCTTGGATTTCAGTCAATTGAAACTTTATTAGAAAAAAACCAAATGATGGGGAAATATTGTTTTGGTGATACGATTACTGTTGCAGATTGTTGCCTCATTCCACAGGTGTACAATGCTATCCGATTTAATTGTGATTTAAGTGAATATCCACATATAAAAAAGATTAATGAGGAATGTATACAACATCCAGCTTTCATTAAAGCATTACCGGAAAATCAAATAGATGCAAAATAGTCAATTTCCTATAGTAAGATACTGTATTAAATTGGTATTTACGGCTAGTTTTATATGATACAATTTTTTTAAGTAACGGTTTAAGCCTTGTTAGACTATTAACAATCTCCGGAATTTCTGCCATGTTGTGAAGGATAACAACGTGAATAATTTCGATATTGCTATTATTGGAAATGGGATTTTAGCTAATGCAATTGCGTTTCAATTGCTATTAGATGATCCACAGATAAAAATTGGTATTATTGGCCCAACTAATTTCGAAGGTGGTGCAAGTAGCGCCGCTGGTGCGATGCTCGGATGTTTCGGCGAAGTCTCGCATCATACATTCGAAAATAAATTTTCAAAATATAAATTAGATTTATCTGTTAAAGCTAAATCCTATTGGCCAGATTGGCTTAATCATCTTTCCGAATACAGCCAGATGATATTACCTACCGTAAAAGGGACGTTTATTATTTTAAATGGTAAATCTGGTATTTTGGATAGTCATAATTACCAATCCATTATTAAAGCCCTAAATGAATATCATGAACTTTATGAACATACTGATGGAAAAGATATCCCAGGCTTTTATCCATTAGATGATTGTCGGCCACTGGCTTCCATATTCTTACCCAATGAAATTGCACTAAACGTAGATGCCCTAGCAAAAATGTTTAAATCTGTATTCCAGAGACAAAATACAATCACATTAATAGATGAGCGGGTCTCGAAACTAAATGTCGAAAAAAATATTAAAGTAATAACAACCACGAATAATAATATTTATACGGCAAAAAATGTTTTACTTGCTGCGGGCGCTTTTTCACAAGAGTTAATTGACCAAATTGATCCATTAAAATTTCGTATCCCAAGATTATTTCATGGTGTGGGTATATCTTTATTATTAGAAAGAAAAAAAGTAAATATTCAACATGTTATTCGCACACCTAATCGCTCGTTTGCCTGTGGATTGCACGCTTTACCTCGTGATAATCAATCACTTTATATGGGAAGCACAAATAATATTAGCCTTTATCCAGAATTTGGTCCAAAAACAGCAAATTTACGTTTTTTATTACATTGCTTATTACAACAGATAAATCAAAATCTTCACCAAAATACCCTGCAAAAAATATTAGTTGGAAACCGACCTGTCACTTTTGATACGTTTCCTTTATTAGGCAAAACTTCTATCCCTGGATTTTATATTGCAACTGGCACATATCGAGAAGGTTATTTATTAGCGCCCTATTTAGCAAAATACATGTCGTCATTAATACTGAATAATCAAGAAATTTTTAATAATCCTTTCCTTCCTGAACGCTTACCCATAAAGACAATGTCTCAAGAACAGGCGATAGAGACAGCCCTAAATAATTATACAAGCGGATCATTCGAACATGAAACACAGCTACCCGCGGTAGGTTGGTATGAAATGTTCAAAAACATGTTACAGGAAAAAATTTGTAAATTATATCAAGAAATTGATTGTGATCAGTTTATCATCCCTCCTGACTTACTGTTAATGTTTGATGAAGAGTATGATGATACGATTGCTTATTTTAAAAATTACTTAGCAAATGTGCGAAGAGCATATGATAAGCAAAACGTCGCTGTATCTTGATACAGCCCCATAGAAAGTTGTTATAATCCCAGTTTTGTGAATTAGAGAATTTAATTATGAATAAAAATGCTGTGGTTATTATGTCGGGGGGGTTAGATTCAACAACAGTCTTAGCTATTGCCCAATCAAAAAATTATCAATGTTTTACAATTAATTTCAATTATGGTCAAAGACACAAATACGAAATAAAAGCAGCAGCAGAAATTGCAAAAGAAATGAAAGTATCAAAGCATTGTGAATTTAAATTAAATTTATCCCAATTTGGGGGTTCTGCGTTAACAGATCATGCTATTGAGGTTCCTCACTATTGTAGTGATGGGAAAATTCCAATTACCTATGTTCCAGCTCGTAATACTATATTTTTATCAATAGCACTTGCTTATGCTGAAGTAATAAATGCGCATGATATATTTTTAGGTGTAAGTAGTATTGATTATTCAGGATATCCAGATTGTCGACCTGAATATCTCGACGCATTCCAAAATATGGCAAATCTTGCAACCAAAATTGGTGTAGAGGGAAATCACACAACAATTCATGCGCCTTTAGTTAATTTATCTAAAGCAGAAACTATCAAAATTGGTATCAACTTAGGAGTCGATTATGGAAAAACAATAAGTTGTTACGCTGCAAATGATCTGGGCTTAGCTTGTGGACGGTGCGACAGTTGTGTCTTACGAAAAAATGGATTTGAGAAAGCTGGGGTAAATGATCCAACACGTTATATAACCATGTCACCCAAATAGATAAAAGGTTATAATGTATCATAATGGTTATTTTTTGTTGGAATGACTGTAAAATTAATATAGTATATTATACCTAATTCTTTTGACAGTTTAAATCATAAGTTTTATTCTACTGCAAATTAATATGAATAAGGCTAGAAAATGGCACGTGTAAATAAAACACGTTATGCAATTTTAGGATTGCTATCATCAAAACCAATGTCGGGATATGACATAAAAAAAACAATTGAAAACAATACTTCTTTTTTCTGGTCTGAAAGTAATGGTCAATTGTATCCGATTTTAAACCAATTAGTTAATGAAGAATTAGTCACTTGTACTATTGATTTTAAAAGTGGCAAACGCAAACGGAAAGTGTATACATTAACCGAACTTGGTCAAAGTGAATTAAATAATTGGTTGGCAAACTCAATTGATCCCGTTCCATATCGAGATGAGTTACTTTTAAAATTATTTTTTGGTCACAATGTGAAAACAAAAATTAATATTGAACACTTACAAAAAGAAATTTTTCATTTAAAAAAATCATTAACTGAATTAAAAAACACCCACAAAGATCCAAACAACAATACTGTGTATCAAGATATTATTGAAAATGCAGGACGAATATTAATCGAAGCAAGGATAAAGTGGTGTGAGCAAACTTTACAGACTCTACAACATCAACAAAACCAAAATGAAATATTTACTTAATCGCAAAACCATGCAGTAAATGAATCAACTGCTTCTCGTTCAGTCTGATACTGATTTATGGGTTTTGATTTATCGGGATATCCAACAGACAAACCACAAACAATTTTTTGTTGATGTTCAATATTCAAAATTTCTCTGACGATATCTGGATATTCTGCTAATGAAGCTTGTGGACATGACTCTAATCCATATTCACGTAAGCCCAACATTAAGTTCTGAAAAAACATTCCTAAATCAAACCAAGATCCTTGTTCAAGAATGTCATCTATGGTAATTAGTATGCCAACAGGTGCGCCAAAAAATTGATAATTTAAATCCCAAACGCGTTGACGTTTTTCGGTATCCTCTCGTTTGATATCAAGTGCGCCATAAAGTGCCATTCCACAAGCAAAACGTCGACTTTTATATGGATCAATCCATTGTGTAGGATAATATTCGTAATCAGGGTTGGGGGCTTGATTATTTTTGCGTGCAAGTAAAATTGCGTCAGTTATTTTTTTTTTCGTTTCACCTTTTACAATATTTACATGCCAAGGTTGTGTATTTGTTCCAGATGGTGCAAACCTAGCTGCTTCCAATACTTGGTAAAGTATTTTATTATCAACGTCCTTAGCCAAAAAGGCACGATAACTTTTTCGACCTTTAATAGCATCAATAATATTCATACTATCCTAACCCGCTAATTGTTTTTCACGAATTTCTTCTAGCGTTTTGCAATCGATACAAAGTGTTGCAGTTGGTCTCGCTTCTAAACGGCGAATACCAATTTCAACACCACACATTTCGCAAAAACCATACTCATCAGCTTCTATTCGAGCTAGCGCTTCATCTATTTTCTTAATTAATTTTCGTTCACGATCTCGAGTGCGCAACTCTAAACTAAACTCTTCTTCTTGTGTAGCTCTATCATTGGGATCAGGAAAGTTGGCTGCATCATCTTTCATATGTAAAACAGTACGATCAACTTCTTCCATTAAATCCTGTTTCCAGCGTTTTAATATTTCAGTGAAATGACCAAGTTGTTCTTCATCCATATAATCTTCTGCAATATCAATTTCATAAGGTTGAAAATCCACCGCACCAGTAGTTGCAGCAGAATTTGGGCTAATCGTTGTCACAGCTACATCTTCGATAATAGATGCATTATCATTAACTTCTTTGACCGTTGCTTTCTTTTTTAAAGCCGTCTTGGGTTTTACAGATTCTGTTTTACTCGTTGATTTTTTTGTTGTTGTTTTCTTTGTCGTGGCTTTTTTAGTGGTTTTCTTCACATTACTAACCTTTTTTGTGGTTTTTGCTGTCGCTGCTTTTTTGGTTGCAGTTTTTTTTGCAGTCGTGGTTTTCTTTTCATTAGCTGCGATGCTTTTTTTAGGTGCGGGTTTCGTAGCTTAGGTTTATTTGAGAGTAGTTTGTGTATCAGTGGCTTTTTTGGCGGTGCTCGTTGACTTACTTTTTGCAGTCGTTGTACGTTTAGTCGGCATTGCTACTCTCCAGCAAAAACACGGGATAATAAGCCATTTTAGCAAAAAAGGCGAACAATATTATCATTATTTACTCCGTTTGGCTGATTTTTTCCATAGGGTTTTCCATAACGCCGTGAATTATAACATATAGTTTATAAAGCTAAAACAAAAACACTTTCAACGAAATTCAGCTAGAAAGAATATTTTAACTTTTATATTTATTAACAAGTATCATTTGGATTTCTTAGCGATAGAAACACGATTTATATTCGCATAGTCAGGAATTTCTTTAACAACTTCAAACTGTGCTTGCTCAAATAAATGCTTTATTTGAACTTCTTGATCAATACCATGTTCAAGAATTAGCGTACCATCATCTTTTAAATATTTATTTGCCTGATCAATTATTTGACGATAACAAAAGAGTCCATCATTGCCCGCGATAAAAGCCTGTGAAGGTTCATAACTTAACGTTTGTAGGTGCGGATCGTCTTCAGCTAAATAAGGTGGATTACTAACAATTAAATCAATAAAATTTTTTTCTGCAAAAGCCGAAAACCAATCTTGTAAAAGAAAGTGAACGTTATAAAATTGATAGTGGTTTCGATTTTTTTGCGCTATTGCTAACGCGTCAAAACTTGAGTCCAAAGCAAGTATCGTCCATGACGATTTTTCACTTGCAAGTGCTAAAGCTATTGCACCACTACCAGTACCTAAATCAACAACAATTTTATGATTGTTCTCTGGTAAAAGTGCTAAAACTTGCTCAATAATAATTTCAGTTTCAGGTCTTGGGATAAGAGTGTGTTGATTGACAGTTAATTCTAAATTCCAAAATGATTGCTTCCCGATTATGTAAGCTACTGGCATACCTGACTCACGTAAATTTATTGCTTTTAGAAATTGTTGTGCTTCGTCTTTTGTTACAATTTTTTCAGGATAAGCATGAAGCACACTGCGTTGGCAATTTAGCACAAAGGATAAAATGACTTCACCATCTAAGTAAGGAGTTGATGATTTTGCTGATAACTTTTCCTTTGCTAGCGTTAAACAATGTTTAATGCTTAGTGTCATTTATCATCACCTAATTCAGCCAGTAACTCGGCTTGATACTCTCTCACTAAAGGTTCTATGACTTGATTTAAATCCCCTTCCATAATATCTGAAAGCTTATAAAGTGTTAAATTAATCCTGTGATCTGTAACTCGACCCTGGGGATAGTTATAGGTTCTTATACGTTCTGATCGATCACCAGAACCAACTAAACTTTTACGCATGGAAGCGAGTTCAGATTGTTGCTTTGATTTTTCAACGGAAAGTAATTTGGCTTGTAATAAGGCTAATGCACGAGCTTTATTTTTATGTTGAGAACGCTCATCTTGGCATTCAACAACAATGCCAGAAGGAAGATGTGTTAACCGAATTGCAGAGTCCGTTTTATTAACATGTTGGCCACCCGCACCAGAAGCTCGGTAAGTATCAACCCGGACATCATTCATATTGAGATCTATCTCATCAATTTCTTCGACTTCAGGTAAGACGGCAACTGTTACTGCAGAAGTATGGATCCGTCCTTGTGATTCTGTTTCGGGTACACGTTGAACTCGATGGGCACCGGATTCAAATTTCAAATGTGAATAAACTTCTTGTCCTGAAATTCTAACTATTACTTCTTTAAATCCGCCATGCTCTCCTAAATGTTGACTAATGATTTCAGATTGCCAAGATTTCTGTTCTGCAAAACGAAAATACATTCGATACATATCTCCCGCGAATATAGCCGCTTCATCACCACCTGTTCCGGCTCTTATTTCAAGAAAAACATTATTATTATCATCAGGATCTTTTGGTAATAATAATATTTTTAGTTGTTGTTCTAACTCTTTACTTTGGAGTTCTGCACTTTTTAATTCTTCTTGTGCTAATTGCCGCAATTCTTCATCTGGCTCCGATAACATTTGCTTAGCTTGTTGAATTTGATCTTGTAGCGATAAATAAAATTTAAATTGAGTCACAACTGGTTCAGTCAGCGCATATTCTTTGGATAGATCGCGAAACCTTGATTGATTATTAATAGTATCTTTATCACTTAATAAAGCACTAATTTCTTCATGTCTGTCGGCTAATTGTTGTAATCGGTGTTGTATTGATTGTTTCATTGTAATGTTAATTTAATCTATATCAAATAATTCTGCTGCTAAATCTAGTGTGGCATCGTGGCCATTATACACTGCTTCTCGAATTTTTGCTGTGGGTTTATGCATTATTTTATTTGTCAGGCGGTATGCCAAACGCGTAATAATTTCTTCTATTGGATCATCTGACTTTAATTGCTTTAATGCTAAATTGATCTCATCATCTCTAATTTTTTCTATTCCTTCACGGTAAGCTTTAATCGTTGTTACAGCATTTAGGGAGTTTATCCAATTCGTATAGTGTGCGGTTTTTTTTAAAATTAAACTGTTAACAATATTCGCTGCTTTTTGTCTTTCGGTAATATTATTTTTAATTCTATCTTGAATATCATCAATGCAATATAAGGTCACTTGAGAAATAGAATCGACATCCGGTTCAATGTCTCGCGGAAGAGCTAGATCAAAAATAATCATTTCATGTGTAATTTCTTGTAACATCATTTTGTCAACAATCGGATAAGGGCAGGCTGTTGCAGAAAAAACTAAATCACTTTTACTAATATATTGGGCTAAATGATTTATTGTGATCAATTCCGCTTTATATTGCATCGCTAAACCGGTCGCATGATTTGGCGAACGACTAGCAATTAATATTTTTTTAGGCTTCACTGTAGAAATATATTTCAGTAAGAGAGAAGCTGTTTCACCTGAACCTATAAGTAATATAGTTTTATCTGAAAAAACTTCGACATGTTGCTGCGCTAATCTAAAGGCACTTGAAGCAACTGAAACCGCATGCTTACCGATCTCTGTTTCGGTTCTAATTTCTTTGACTACAGCAAAAACATATTGTAGTAATCGATCTAATTCTTTAGCGATATACCCTAAATTGAGTGCATCTTGATAGGCTGATTTTACTTGCCCAAAAATTTGCGGTTCACCCAATATCATTGAATCCATACCGCTTGCGACAATTAGTAAATGTTTGACGGCAGATTCGTTATGATAAACATAAAACGAAGGGTAGCCTTCTTGTAGTGGGATATTTTTATATTCCATTAAACACTGAATTACACTATCGGCATCAATATCACCATAGAACACTACTTCCAAACGATTACATGTTGAAATAATCATCGCTTCTGTAATGTTAAAACATTGAGTCAACGTTTTTAGCATATTTGGGATATCATGGGGTAATAATGCAATTTTTTCCCGCAGTAATACATTAGCTGTAGTATGATTGACACCCACTATTGTTAATTTCATCGTTACCTAATTCGTCATTGATTTCTCGTTGCAAAGTGTAATCTAAGATAAACAAAATTGAAAAACAAAATTGATGAGATTGTAATTTAGACATAAAAAAACCCGCCCAATGGGCGGGTTTTTACAGCAAGAGTGCTTTATCTCAATACTGGCTTTAGAACATTCCATATCCCAAAGCCGCATCCTTGAAAACAAATCCTTGTCACTCGGTTTTGAGCCGTTTCCTTACTCGTCCATGAAGTGGCAAAGACAATGTATCATTACGGCTTACGTAAATGTAGAAGCATGATCACAAGAAATGAATGACTAGGAAAATATTGTTGTACTTCATTTAAAAAACTTGCAATATAATTCAGTTAGTTACATAATTTATCCAATTAGTTGACACTAAATACATATCAAATATGCAGCGTGAGACTTACGTCTGTTTGAGATATATCTCACAAGTAAAATCGCAATTTTGATAGATGTTTGTAGGACTGTATTTATTTAATGCATATATTCAGATTATCAAAATCATGCTATTCTTAGGTCAATGATGATAATCCATTTCCTCACACTCGTTATATCCATAATAGTCACCATCATGATCTTGATTGGGATCCATGAATTAGGGCATTTTCTCTTCGCTAAACTATTTCGAATTAAAGTTATTCGATTTGCTATAGGTTTTGGTCAGAAACTTTATGCTTGGCAAACTAAAAGCGGCACAGAAATACGTATTGGCATCATACCACTTGGTGGCTATGTTAAAATGCTGGATGAACGCGAAGAACAGATTTCACCTGAAGAGTTGCCACATGCTTTCAATCAGCAGGCCATTTGGAAAAGAATTATCGTGCTACTCGCAGGACCTGTTTTTAACATTTTGTTTGCGCTTCTAGCTTATTGGCTGATGTTTGTCATCGGATATTACACACCGCCCACTAAAATTGGTTTTGTACTACCCAATTCCATTGCAGCAAAAGCAAAAATTCCAGAAGGTGCAACAATCATATCAATCGATAATATGGCAACACCTGATTGGCAACATGTTGCGATGGCATTATTAATGAATATTGGTAACAATGACCAAATTAAGTTTATATTAAAAGAAAATAATAAAATGACTGCTTATAACCTTGCCTTAACTAACTGGAAAATAGATGCAATACATCCCGATCCATTAACGAGCTTAGGGATTAAACCTTACACTCCCCCATTAAAACCTATCATCGCAAAAATAACAGAAAATAGCCCAGCAAAAAAGTGTAATTTTAAGATAGGAGATACGTTATTAACGATAGATGGAAAAAAAATTGAAAATTTCCAACAATTCCTTTTTTATTTAGAAACTCATGTAAAAAACTCTTATCAATTTACTTCTCTTAGAAATAACAAAACCATTAAATTTTCATGTGAAGCAAAGATTCGACAACAAAAACCTGGAAAACAAATTGCGCATTTTGGAATTTTTACAATGCAACACACTTGGCCACAAAATAAATTAATTCATTATCAATTCTCTCCTGGTGAAGCCTTAATCAAATCTGTTCAATCATTTTGGCAATTTAGTAAATTTAATTTTATTATGCTTGGAAAGCTCATTTCAGGTAAAATTTCATTACGCAGTTTAGGTGGACCACTAAGTATAATAGAGGGTGTCAATATTTCTATAACAATGGGTTTTGTTGGCTTTCTGTGGATATTAGCATTATTGAGTATCGCTGTGGCAATTATCAATTTGTTGCCGATACCTGGATTAGATGGGGCTCATATACTTTATCTTATTATTGAAAAATGTCGTGGACGTCCCTTATCAACTGCTCTACAAATTTTACTCCTACGATTAGGTATTATCGTATTAGTATTATTAATGATAGAAGCAACATTAAATGATCTAACACGAATTTTGTCTTGAATTACTTAATCGATTAGAGAAATCACTCGCCAATTATTATCTTTAGCTAACTTTAATAATTTTTCATCTGGATCAACCGCTACTGCTTCAGTGACTTTATCGAGTAAAGGAAAATCATTCACCGAATCACTATAAAAAATACTATTTTCTAACGTGAATGGATTTTTTTTCAACCACTCTTCTAAGCGTACTACTTTTCCCGATTGAAAACATGGTACGCCTATCACCTCCCCTGTAAAGCCTTTTTCATCCATTTTAGCTTCTGTTGCCAATAAATCATGAACAGCAAATAATTCAGCATAAGGTTCCGTAATAAATCGACTTGCTGCTGTAATTATTATCAAGTGATCACCTGCTTCTCGATGTTCATCCATTAAAGCCATCGATTTCGGTTTTATTGTATTTGGAATAACGGTTTCAATAAAGTCATCACGTAATTTTTTTAATTTCTCAAATTCAATGCCACATAGCGTAGATAAAAAATAATATTGTCGTTGATAAATATCCAACGTTCCATTGTTGTATTGGTAATTAAATAGTTTTTGCGCATCTTCATATTTCTTACGATCGATAAAATTTTTCTCTATCAAAAAATGTTCCCAAAGAAAATCACTAGAACCTTTAATCAGGGTATCATCTAAATCAAAAATCGCGAGTCTCACTACAAACCTCTTTATTTTTTCTAAGTACAGATTATGCCACAATGCTTAGAACTTGACTATTTTTTCAAACCATGTTTTCTTGTAAACAATTATTTAAGATTCCCCAATACAAACCTTGGAGAATGTTTTTAACAAGATTTCGCACCCACTGGCAACCTACTCTAGGCTTGCCTTGGGAAATAAATTAAACCAAAGTTAAGGATGATCATGCGCGCATTTTTATTATTACTATTCACGATTTTGTTATCAGCTTGTGCGCTAGTTCCAGTCGCACCAACAAGCCAAGGCACACCAGTGAGCTGGGCTCTTCGGGAAGCACAACTGAGTAATCTACACCATTGGAAAGTAACTGGGGCAATTGGTGTAAAAACAGCACGTAATGGATTTAATGCTTCTTATGTTTGGTTACAAACTAATAATGATTTTCATATCGAACTATCCGGCCCATTAGGCGCAGGTGCCATAAAACTTAATGGCTATCCTGGTAAAATTACCTTGCAAGATAAACGAGGCGTTTTCCAATCCACAAGCCCTGATGCGTTACTATCACAACATATGGGCTGGCATTTACCTGTTGCGAATTTAAAATATTGGATCCGTGGAATCCCGGCACCTTCAAGCATCGCGAGTAAACAATTTGATCAATATCATCGCTTGCAAACATTAGTCCAAGATGGTTGGACGATTCAATACCAATCTTACACAAGTGTAAATAACATCGAATTACCAAGCCGCATTTTATTGAACGCACCTAATGCAAGAGTGAAATTAGTCATGCGGAGTTGGTCATTTTAACAAGAATAAAAGGCTTTATTAATAATGATCAAAATACTAGCGCCAGCTAAATTAAATTTATTTTTAAAAATAATTGGCCAACGAAAAAACGGTTACCATGAATTGCAATCTGCAATGCAATTTATCAGTCTAAATGTAGAACTTATATTCAAAGTAGCTGATCAATAAATTAATATTAAGTCTCAGCACGACAAA
>CAYGUK010000046.1:0-30046 GCA_964352985.1 uncultured Legionellales bacterium | reverse complement strand
GGGTTTATACATTGTAGGTTTAAATTTAGCACTATTGATTGGACTTTTATCGGGTTTAGTTTCTATCGTGCCTTATTTAGGTTTTATAGTGGGAATTGTTGCTGCAACAGTTGCCGCATTATTTCAATTTCATGATGCGTGGCATTTAGTTTATGTGTTAATTGTCTATGGCGTTGGGCAAGCAGCTGAAAGCATGTTGCTTACACCTCTATTAGTCGGAGATAAAATTGGATTGCATCCGGTTGCAGTTATTTTTGCTATATTAGCTGGAGGGCAGTTATTTGGCTTTGTGGGTGTCTTGTTAGCATTACCTGTCGCAGGTGTGTTAATGGTATTAATTCGCTATTGGTACCAACATTATTTAAGAAGTGAATTTTATAAACAGCAAGGGTCTCAAACATGACTGCTGAACAGTTAATATTAGGTTTACGCTTAGAAGATCGAGCATCTTTTGATAATTATTATGCGGGTAATAAAAATCAAGAAGTATTAAAATATTTGAAACAGTTAGATAAAGAAAATATTATTTATATATGGGGTGAGAAAGGTATTGGTTGCACGCATTTATTACACGCTATCAATAGTCATGCTGAACAGGAAGGTAAAATATGCGATTATCTTTCATTAAAAGATAACGACGATTTCTCAAAATATATAGATAATGATATTTTATGTGTCGATGATATTGAAGAAATTGCTGGTAAACGAAAAAAAGAAGAATCTATTTTTCATTTATATAATCATGCACTAGAAACAGGGCAATATTTAATTATTGCAGGTAAAAATCATCCCAAAAATTTGAACTTAACATTACCTGATCTCGTATCAAGACTATGTCAAGCGATGAACTTTCATCTCCAACCATTAGATGATGAAGAAAAAATTGCGGTATTAGTTGTAAGAGCAAAAGATCGTGGTATGACCTTACCTCGAGATTGTGCCGAATTTCTATTAAATAGATGGCCAAGAGATTTTAATGCTTTGTTTAATGCGATAGAGCAATTGGATGAAGCATCAATTCGAGAACAACGGAAGTTAACTAAACCATTTATTAAGATGGTTTTAAATATATAAGAGGGAACAATTATGAGGATCCGTCATTTCATCAATTTGTTTTTATTGATGTTGTTAGCGAGTTTTATTGTATTATCAACTACGTTATATTTTGCAGGCACTCCATCTATTGCAGATATGTTTAATGTTGCAAATGGTCAAGTACAATTAAGCATTATGAGTTTGTTAGCGGGCGTTGCTGTCGTACAATTAATTTTTGGACCTATTGCTGATCGGTTTGGGCGTAAACCAATTTTACTGATTACGCTTTTTGTGTATTGTTTGGCGACATTATTTTGTTTATTAGCAAATGATGCAAGTATGTTAAAGTTAGCAAGATTTTTTCAAACTGTGGCGGCGGCTGGTTGTTTAATTATCGCAATAGCGATTGTCGCTGATCATAATTCTAAAAATGATGTTGCAAAATATCTTGCCTATTTTGCTGCATTTGTTGGTGTGTTAAGTGCCTTATTACCTATAGTAGGTGGGTATTTAGAATTTTGGTTTGGTTTAAAAGCTATTTTTATAGTGTTGTTTTCTGTAGGAATTATAGCAATATTCTTAACTTTCGTTTTTTTACCTGAAAGCTTATCGATAGATAAAAGACAGCATTCAGGATTAGAAAATATATTAAAACTCTATCCGTCATTAGTTAAAGATAAATCATTTATTACAAATGTGATAATTCTTACTTTAGCATTTAGTGCTTTTTTTGTTTTTATACTATTTTCACCCTTTATTTTTTTAAATGATATGGATATGAATGTTAAAGCATTTGGTGTATTGTTAATTTTTAATGCCTTATCTTATGTGTTTGGGGGATTGATTTCCGCACGCTTTGTGAATAAATGGGGTTGTGACATGTTAACGTTTGTGGGCACGTTTATCCTTTTACTTTCAGGTTTGCTTATGCTGTTCATGATCAGTATTTTAAAAAATGAATATATATTAATGATACCATTATGGTGTTCAGCATTCGCACTCGCGATGATTAATGCTTCAGCAAATGCAGCGGCACTGGAACGTTTTCCTTATTCATTAGCTATTGCTCAATCATTTTTGCAGTCAATTAAATATGGAATCGCAGTGTTAGTTGCACTTCTATTATTATATTTTTCACATCTTAATATCTTACTATTATCAACTGTTGTGCTGTTATTTGGATTTACTAGTATGATATTAGCTATCCTTAAATTCATGTTTAATCCTAATGTAATAATAACTTAAACATAAATTGCGAAAAATTACCCAGCATTTATTAACGATAAAATACTGAAATATTAATAGAGGTTTTTCAATAAACGATTGATTCATTCTAGAATGCCTAATTCTTTTGTGAAACCAGAATTTTGTTGTCTTGATCTTTCTGAACGCTCATTAGATGGTGTCTCAATTTCAACTTCAAGGAATCACCAAATCGAAATTTCTGATGAGGTTGATCATCAGGAAGTCAGGCGTTCAATTTCAGCACCACCAAAAACAAGTCATAAAAAATTACAGAAAGCGTCTTATCATGAGAGTGGCGTAGCTTCAGATACCGGACAAGATAATCAAGATTTTTTTTCGCCAAGTTCAAGTGTGATGAGTTTTAGCTCTGGTTCTATGCTTTTCAGACAGTTTTAATATTGAGTTGCTTGAGAAATATCATGCTTATTTAAAGCAGTTTAAAATGAAGTATCAACATCAATCCAGTTATCAAATGCTATCAGAAAAACATGGGGTAAAACCATTTCGAGATAAACCCAAAATAAAGGAGCAAGTTAGAACTTCCCAACAAGCTGAAACATTAGTAGATGCTATTGGGCCTTCTGTAGTACAACAAAGTTTATCATCAACTACTGGGGAGCAAGAAAAGTCTCAATTGCATCCTAGAAGAAAACTAAGTGCTATAACGATAACTTAAATTATGATAAAGATTTAAGGTAACTATTCAGCATAAATGCTAAATAGTTACCCTGATAATCCCCATCGCGTAAGGAAAGTCTGTTCTTTTCAGCGTTTCTACGTTGTTGCTTAAATTTGGTGAATAGTTACGATTTAAGTTTATAAATAAAAGATGTTTTATTAGATATAATAGTTATTGTTTGATAAAGTCTTGCCATTTTTTATCATCAATTAATAACTCTTTTATTGCAGCTTCACCATTTTTAACGATAAGAACAATACTCCCTCGTTGATCTCGCACGACTTGTTCTAAGGGTTTTGCCCATTCTTCAGGGATATAATATTTTTCTATGCCAGCAGTGAAGTGGCTATATCGACAGACTCCTTTTATATACGCGTCACATTTTTTAGCTTGATTTTCTGAAAATAATAAATATCCAGACCATGTCTTTTGGTATTTTTTAAGGCACATATAAACTGTTGCACCTTTAGGCGCATAATATTTACAGGGTGGTTCGGTGGTCAAACCATATTGAACACGATAAATTAAATAATGTCCTGATAATAAATCTCTTGGATCAAATCCATAAATCGGTAGTATGATCTTTACACCACGTTGTAATCTTTCATGTTTCATATAAGTGAGTATTGCCAACATCGTGATTGGAATAATTAGAGCAATGAATAATACTATTTTACGGATTATCATTAACCAACTCTCCAATTAGGCGTTGTAATTTATTGACATTCTTTGCCCATAAAATAGCGACAATAATAATAACCAGACCTGAAATAATTAAACCGAAACCAGTAGATGCGAGTGAGCCAAATACCGTGAAATAAACGATGACAAATCTAAGCGCAATTAATAAGGTGAGAAACGTAAATGCTTTTTTATCATTTCGAATACCGAAATACATAGCTGCAGCAAATAAAATGAGTATCACTAATATAGCGGAAATTAATTTTGATTTATCAATAAATAAAATAGCTAATATCATCACTAAAAATAATAGGCTTATTGTCGTTAATAATATTTTTTGCGCTTTATTATAGTCCTTAGAAAATAAACTATAAATTTCCACGATAAGCAAAGGAATTAGAAAATATAAGTAAGAATAGAGATCATAGTGTGGTGAATAAGAAGTAAACCACTGGCCTGAGAGAACAAAGTCAGAAATTGCTAAAGCAAAAAGCCCCATCCATAAAATCCAGAAACGAAAAGCGACGCTAATAGAGAATGAAAATTTGAATTTCAGGAAGAAATTACTCAATATTGCTAAACAATAAGGCGCGGCAATAATTGGCACTAACCAATTAACGTTATGCCAACCGCCGGAAAAAATAGGAAGAGTGGTTAACCAATATATCGTATTAATGATAACGATTAAGGTCCAAAAAAAGGGAATAAATAATTGCTTAGAAATTACGGCAAGAATGAGGGTTATTATCGACCAAAATAATATTGCTTGATAAAGTTCGCCACCAGTGTGATAAATTTGTGAAATCAATCCTATAGAAGCAAGACAAAGTAACATGAATAAAAAAATAAAGGCATCTTGAAGTAAAAGATATTTATCTTTGTCTGTTAAAAAAACAGCTAAAGCTAATAGAAATAAAAGTATAAAATCAACACTCAGTTTGACACTATCCGCGATGTTAGCCCAATTGGCAGCAATAATCGCAATAATACCAATCCCGATAACGGCAATGCCTAAAATGATAAAACTATATAGCATCCAATTGACTTTGGGTTTAGCACTTTCATAGGCTAATATTTTATTGGATTGTTCAGCGGTAAGAAAACCTTGCTGCTGCCAAGAATTTAATCGGTGTTTTAATCTCTCCATAGCGAAAACAATAGCATGTTGTTTTACAGAGTACAATTTAGAAATGCTAGAATTATAAGAGGGAAACCAAATTTTCAGAATATGCAATGCATCTATAAACTTTGCTATAATCCGCGTTAACTTAATATTAGATTGGATATGACATGTATTGTTTTACTGCTCACTCTCATTTATCGCCAATGCAAATTCAACAAACGTTGCGACGCATACAAGCTATTATTCCTGCCGTGCAATCAATGACAATATTAAATTGTTATTTTATCCAATGTGGCACAGAATTATCTTCACAAGCAGTTGATTTATTGCGGAAATTATTAGGTGATATTCAGCAAACAGAAATTTTATCCAATGACTATGCCATTATCACGCCGAGAGTAGGGACTATTTCACCCTGGTCATCTAAAGCAACCGAAATTCTACAGCATTGTGGTTTAGCGATGGTAAAAAGAATCGAGTTAGCACATGCCTATCAAATTATCTCAGATAAAGAATTATCGCGCTATGAATTAAAAAAATTGCCCATCTATGATGCGATGACGCAAACATTGTTAAATGATTTTAGTGAAGCTAAAAAATTATTTCAGCACCAAACAGCCAAAAAACTCAATGTCATCGATTTCAATAATGATGCCTTAACTTCATTACAAAAAGCGAATCAAGAATTTGGTTTAGCCCTAAATGATACGGAAATGGATTATTTACTCACCGCTTATAGTCGTATCAAACGTTCGCCGACTGATGCCGAATTAATGATGTTCGCCCAAGCAAACTCAGAGCATTGTCGTCATAAAATATTTAATTCTACTTGGGTGATAGATGGAAAAGAACAAACTGATTCTTTGTTTTCGATGATCAAAAAAACCTATAAAAACTATAATGAAAATATACTTTCAGCTTATCATGATAATGCGGCAGTATTAAAAGGCGATGAGGGTAAAACATTACAAGTAAATTCACAGCATGAATATGAATTTATCGATAATGAAATAAATATTGTTATCAAAGTGGAAACACATAATCATCCTACTGCCATCGCGCCTTATCCTGGTGCCGCTACTGGTGCGGGAGGCGAAATTCGCGATGAAGCTGCTTGTGGTCGAGGTGCTTTAACAAAAGCAGGGCTTTGTGGTTTTGCTGTTTCAGATTTAAATATTCCAACTTTTAAACAAGCTTGGGAAACAAATATTGGATATCCTCCTCATGTCGCGGATGCATTAACCATTATGTTAGATGCGCCGATTGGTGCTGCTAATTTCAATAATGAATTTGGTCGACCAAATGTGTGTGGTTATTTTCGTTCGTTTTATTGTGAAATTGATCAGCAATCCAAAGGCTATCATAAGCCCATTATGTTAGCAGGGGGGTTAGGAAATATTGCTACTCATCATATTGAAAAACAGGCATTAAATATTGATAATCTAATTATTGTTCTGGGTGGACCGGCGATGCAAATTGGTTTAGGTGGTGGCGCATCATCCTCTAAAACCAGTGAAGAAACTAATGCTGAAATTGATTTTGCTTCAGTTCAAAGAAGTAATCCTGAAATGCAACGCCGAGCACAAGAAGTCATTAATCATTGTCTCGCATTAGGTAAAGCAAATCCGATTTTGTCAATTCATGATGTTGGTGCAGGCGGGTTAGCAAATGCGTTGCCAGAATTAATTCATGTCGATCACCACGGTGCGAATTTAAATCTTCGTGACATACCGAATGCTGATCCTGGAATGAGTCCTTTAGCGATTTGGTGTAATGAAGCCCAAGAACGTTATGTTCTTGCAATCGATAAAAAAAACCTCGATATGTTTTCACAATTTTGTCAGCGTGAACGTTGTCCTTTCGCTGTGTTAGGACAAGTGGTAAAAGGTGAACAATTGCGTGTTCATGATAAGCAATTTGAAAATTACCCCGTTGATTTGCCTTTATCATTTTTATTTGATAATACACCGAAATTAACGCGAGAAATTTCAGCAAAAACTTATCCTACTACTGCGCCGATTTTGGAACATATTCATATCGTCGAAGCTTGTCGCCGAGTATTACAACATCCTACTGTTGCCGATAAAAGTTTTTTAATCACGATAGGTGATCGCTCTGTTGGTGGCTTAACCGTCGCTGATCAAATGGTTGGTCCATGGCAAATTCCTGTCGCAGATTGCGCCATTATGTCTGCTGATTATCACGGCTCGAAAGGCGAAGCCATTGCGGTTGGAGAAAGACCACCGATAGCATTAATTGATGCCGCGAAAAGTGTTCGCATGGCTGTTGCGGAAGCGGTTACTAATATTGTTAGTGCGTCGATTAAAAACTTAAGTGATATAAAATTATCTGCAAATTGGATGGCAGCTTGTGGTGATGATCGTGATGACTATGCTTTATATCAAGGTGTTTCGGCAATATCTGAATTTTGTCAACAATTAAATATTGCGATACCTGTCGGCAAAGATTCTTTATCCATGCGAATGCAATGGCAAGAAAACCATGAACAAAAAAGTGTTGCTTCTCCTTTGTCGTTAAGTGTTTCTGCTTTTGCACCGGTTTATGATATTAGTCATTATTTAACACCCAAACTTGAACTGACTGACAACGATAATGATACGTGTTTAGTGTTAATTGATTTAGGTAAAAAACAAAATCGTTTAGGGGGTTCGATATTATTACAGTGTTATAAACAATTAGGGAATGATGCGCCTGATATCGATGCCAGTTTATTACAAAATTTCTTTAATGCGATTCAACAATTAAAGCAGCAAAATTTAATTATTGCTTATCATGATCGTTCCGATGGTGGTTTATGGAGTTGTTTGTGTGAAATGGCATTTGCCAGTCGAAGTGGCTTAACCATTGATTTAACCAACGTTGGAGAGGATGCGCTAGGTATTTTATTTAATGAAGAATCAGGTGCCGTGATTCAGATTTCACGAGGACATATAGAACCTGTGCGACAATGTTTAATTTCTCATGGTATCAATAATATGAGTTTTGATATTGGTTATCCGACGAGTGAAGAATTAATTAGCATTTTACATGATCATGAAATTTTAATTAATGCGACTCGCATCGAACTGCAACAATACTGGAGTCGTATTAGTCATGAAATGCGTTGTATGAGAGACTTTGCACCGGTGGTTAAAAATGAGTGGGAGCGCATTGCAATTAATGATGATCCGGGGCTCAATGCTGAAATTACGTTTAGTATTAATCCGCCACTCATTAATAAAGGGGCAAAACCTAAAATTGCGATTTTAAGAGAGCAGGGTGTGAATGGTCACCGTGAAATGGCGGCTGCTTTTTATCGAGCTGGCTTTAATACAATCGATCTCCATATGAGTGATTTACTAAATGGTGAAACTAATCTCGATGAATTCCAAGGATTAGTTGCTTGTGGTGGTTTTTCATATGGTGATGTGTTGGGAGCAGGTGTTGGTTGGGCAAATACTATTTTGCATCATGAAAAAATTCGCGACATGTTTATTCAGTTTTTTGATCGTGAAATGACGTTTACTTTAGGGGTTTGTAATGGCTGTCAAATGCTAGCGCATTTACGTGGTTTAATTCCTGGCGCTGATCATTGGCCACTCTTTGTGAAAAATAATTCGTTGCAATTTGAATCACGGCTGGTTACCGTCGAAATTAATGAAACCCCCAGTTTGTTTTTTAAAAATATGCAAGGTGCAAAAATACCTGTTATCGTTTCTCATGGTGAAGGGAGAGTGGAGTGGCTGCATCATGATGATGCTGAAATTGCAAAGGACTTTATCGCATTACATTATATTGATAATAACGGTCAAGTCACTCAAGCCTATCCTTACAATCCTAACGGTAGTGAAAATGGTATAACGGCCTTGACAAATCGTGATGGTCGGGTGACTATCATGATGCCGCATCCCGAACGTGTATTTTTAACTAAGCAGTTTTCATATGCGCCGAATCACTGGGAAAAAGAGAGTCCTTGGATGCAAATGTTTTATAATGCCAGAGCTTGGTTAGGTTAAATGTAATAATTAAGGAGTGAGAATATGTTAGTGAAAGTGTTAGTAAAAGGTTTTACTTTAGCATGTGCGACTGTAGCAATTGCAGCTTGCGCTACTATGAATGGTCCAGGTATGGCAGATCATAACGCCTCGGCATATTCTGGTCACAGCTCGTCTAATTGTGTTAATGAATTTCATCAAATTTGCTATGCAGAGTGTGAACACGTGAATGGCAATGGTAAATCGATTCAACATTGTGTTAATGAATGTGTTGAAAAAAATAGACCTGCGTGTTAACAAAATAATAAAATAAATTATAGAATTTATTTTATTGATTTATTAAATCTATTATTATAGTTTTAATTGTAATAACTATTTACAGGTATTCCTGGTTTCGTTGAATTGGACATTTCCTTGATGAACCAGTTAAAAGAATTTTCCAATTTAACTGTCGTATGCTTTCTTGTGTGTAATCTCTTATCTTTAAAACAACTCGACGCGCATTGTTTTTCTAACCTTCAATATTTTAATAATATTGAAAATCCTAAGTTGGTTTCGTTAATAATGGAAGGCGAATTACCATTTTCTTATGATTTTCAACAACCACTTCAGCTAATAGCTTTAGAATGTGATTTTATTAATCAGCTGATCAAAGATAAAACAATATCTAGTTTGGACGCGCTTAATAGGAAAATAATCCAACCGCAAAAAGTAGTGGATGAGTATAAGGAATTAGAAAACTATTATCAAAAGCATAAGACTTCTCGTTGTTTAGTCATGTAATAAATTGCATTATTTTCTGTAAAATTCTTATAATATCACCTTGTGAAGTATTTGTTGAGTCGAATAAAACATTTAACTCGGATGATTATTAAAAACATTTTTCTCTGAGCATTTTAGGTTTCTGTAATTATCAGGCCTAAACAGGATTAAAATTATAAAGATTTGACGAATTTTTATAATTAATTTTAAAGTTTATAAAAAACCTTCATGCTGTAATAAATATTTTTTGATATTCATTAATTCCCCTTTTGTTTTGCCAGAAAATCCGCCGAGAGAATTTTTTGCAATGATTCGATGACAAGGGTAGAGAATAGGCAGTGGGTTGTATCGGCAAGCATTGCCAATGGCTCTGGCCGATGTATTGTGTTTTGAGGCTAAGTCACCATAGGTCAGCGTTTTACCTAGGCTTATTTTCAATAGTGACTTGATGACTTTTGTCTGGAAATTAGTGGCAATGAGTTTATGAGGAAAAGAAAAATTAAAAGTGGGATCATTAAAATATTGTTGTAATTGTTTTGATGTTTCAGTTAGTAATGAAGAAGGTTTGTTTATTACTGGTTTATACCGTGGCAAAAAAGCTATTTTTACCACGGTGTCATCTTTTATCATTATTCCCAAAGAACCAATGGGTGAGGATAAAATTGCAGAATAGGCCAATGGTTATTCGCTTTCGCTCACAGGCTCTTTGTGTTCTACTGGGTTTTGTTGTTTAGCTGTTGTTTCTGTACTGCGTTTAGTTAATTTTTCTTTGATGCGAGCAGCACGACCTGTTAAACCACGTAGATAGTAAAGTTTAGCACGACGCACATCACCGCGACGTTTCACGTCGATAGAAGCAATACTAGGACTGTGTGTTTGAAATACACGTTCAACACCTTCACCATGAGATATTTTACGAACGGTAAATGCTGAATTAATTCCGCGATTACGTTTTGCAATAACAATACCTTCGAAGGCCTGTAAACGTTCACGTGTTCCTTCAACAACACGTACTTGTACGACAACAGTGTCGCCCGCTTGAAAATCAGGGATATCTGATTTTAATTGTTCTTGTTCAATTTGTTGAATAATCTTACTCATTGTTTTCTCCATATTCTGCAATAAATTCATTTAAAATTTTTTGATCTTCGCTAGATAGTTCAAGCTTATGTAAAATATCAGGGCGACGTAACCACGTGCGACCTAATGATAGCTTGCGTCTAAAACGCGAAATCGCTTGATGATCACCACTCAGTAAAACCGGTGGGACTATTTGATCATCAATTATTTCCGGGCGAGTATAATGTGGAAAATCCAGCAATCCTGTGGCAAAAGAATCTTGTTTGTTGGATTCTTCATGTCCCAAGCTTCCTGGTATTTGGCGAATAATCGCATCGATTAAAACCATTGCGGCTAATTCGCCTCCACTAATGACATAGTCACCCAGAGACCATTCGGCATCGATATCAAATTCACGAATACGTTCATCAATGCCTTCATAACGTCCCGCGAGGATAACCAAGTTTTCATGTCTAGATAAACCCATTATCGCTTCATGATTTAAGCAGCGGCCTTGCGGTGTCATAAAAATAACATGCGCATTACCACCTGCGTGTGTTTTGGCATCGCCAATTGCATCACGAATAGGCTGGACCATCATGACCATGCCCGGCCCACCACCGTAAGGTTTATCATCAACATTACGATGCTTGTCTAATGTATAATCTCGTGGATTATAATAATCAATATCTAATAATCCATGTTCTAAAGCACGCCCGGTAATTCCGTGATTTAACGCTCGGAACATTTCTGGAAATATGCTAACCATTCCAATTCGCATGCTTAACTAATCCTTAGTAGTCGTTATCCCAATCGACAAGAATTTTTTTATTTTCTCTATCGATTTTCTTGATAATCTGATCTTTAACATAGGGGATTAAACATTCATCTTCCCCTTTAACTACAATGACGTCATTTGCACCTGTTGCAAATAGGTAACTCACACAACCAAAATGTTTATTATTAAGGTTGATGACTTCCATGCCTTCTAACTCATGCCAGTAAAATTCATGTTGATCAAGACGTGGTAATTGTTGACTATCAATACTGATAGTTTTATTGGTGAGATGACTGGCTAAAGTACGATCGTCTATTTCTTTAAACTTCACCACAAAACGGTTATTTTGTGGTTTTGCTGATTCGACTTCAATAACGTTAAATTCACCATGTTGTTCAATATACCAAGGATCATAATCCAATATGTTTTTGGCGGGATCAGTAAACGAATCCAGATATAGCCAGCCTTTTATACCAAAAGGCTTAGCAATCCGGGCTATGACGACCGCTTTATTAAGGGTATGAGCCATCTTGTTAGTCTCTTTGCAATTAAGCCGCAGCTTCAGTATTGCATTCTTTATCTTTCAAGAGATTAGCGACTCTATCAGAAGGTTGCGCACCAACACTTAGCCAATATTCAACACGTTCACGATTAATGTTTAATCGAACTTCTCCACCACGAGCATTGGGGTTAAAAAAGCCAACGTTTTCAACAAATCGACCATCACGGGGTTCGTGTTTATCTGCTACAACAATATGATAAAATGGGCGTTTTTTAGTTCCGCCGCGTGCTAGACGTATTACTACCATTAAAGTATTCCTCTTTTAGCGCTAAAAGTTGTGCATTTTACGTAACTTCAGGGAAATTTGGAAGTACTTTTTTAATAAAATTTTAACTAAAATCACTATATTACATAATAATCAACGCCAAGCATGATAAAGTTGGTCCGCATTTTGAGATTTCCAGGATAAAGAGGGTTATTACTAAATAATTGTCGACCATAAGCAAATTGATAACCAAGATCTAGGCGGACTTGTTTATTCATATAATAACTGTATCCGAGAGAGAAGAAGTTAATATTATAATCGGGTTGTGCCGGGATAATAAAAGTAACGGGAACGGATTTTGGCGCATAAGTATAACCAATGCGAAACTCGTTTTTTTGATTGGGTCGATACATTAAGCCAAAACGAAAATCACCAACATTTTTACCGTTAATTGTATTTGTTGCGATGACAGTTAAAATTGGGCTATTGTAAACCCGTTGAACTTGTTGCAAGTAATGCCACATTTCATATTCATATGAGAATGTAAACGTAAGTGGTTTTAAGAAATGCCAAGCTAGTCCCGCGGTTAAAACGCCTGGATAATGCAGCTTCGATGTAAACGTACCTTGACCAACATTCACTAAACTACCATGACCTTTTAAATGGGCTTTTTCTGGGCCTCGATAATCAATGCCTAAACTGAGTGTTTGTGTTGCATGATATAAAAACCCAAATTGTCCGGTAAAACCCCAGCCATTACTGCGTTCATTAAGGGCAAAAATTTCTGAGCGAGCTCTGATATAAGAAGCAACAATACTGGCACCAAATGATAAATGCGGCATTAAGTTAAATGCGATAGTGGGCGCAAAGTCTGTTCGAATAAGTGTTGAGTGTAATGGTAAGTTATAAGTCGCCGCATTCACCACATAACTTGATTGCCGAGCAAAAGGCGCATAAATACCCATGCCTAATACAAAATTCTTAAAATAATCAGAAGAGGCGAAAACATAAGGCGCAAAACTATTTTTTTGACTTCGACTTCCTTGATTAACAAAGGTATTAAAATACATTGCATTTGTTAGAATAGTTGATAAACCCGAATTAATTTCAGTTCCTTTAACTTGTGTTAACCCTGCGGGATTATAAAATATTGCTGAAGAATCATCGGCCAGACCAGTGAAAGCTTGGAGTGTTTCTCCACGTGTTCCGACACCGTTAACGGCAATATAACCGGCTAAAGATGATGAACAAAGAAAAGTACTCGTAATAGCTGTTAATGCGAATTGTTTTTTCCAATCCATGGTAAATCCCCAATAATCCCTATATCTTAGTAATCTTACTCTGAATATGTTGATATTGCTAGCAAGGAAATTTTTGCTAATCATGAATTTTGGAGGAGAGTGTTTCTCCTCCAATTACTGGGATGTATGTAACTTGCTTAACTATTTGCGGCCATTTTTTGAGGTTCATCAAGTGGTAATTTATCTAATTGCTGAGCTAAAAATTTTTGTAACGGAATAAAATGTTCGGGTTCTTTCCATTCTGCCGCTAAATCTTCGATAACATGATGTTCAGCTATTAATTCATTATTTTTATAGTGACGGATAACCGGATGAATAAAAGCACTTAAATCACTATTATTGGTATTGGTTCTTTTTATTCGAGCTGCGCCAAACACGTTAGGGACATCTGAATGTTTACCATATTCTAATGTTAAGATGAAAACATTATTTTCATTGGACAGATATTCACGAGCAAATTTTTTATTAATGTCATAATAATATTTCATTTCACCATTACAAACGACAACATCACAAAGAAACCCAGGTTGTTGCCATAATGATGAAGCTTGGTTAATTCTTTCCATAAGTTTATTAGAAAGTTTTAAACTATCAGGTTCAAGTTTTGTGGCGGGCAAGGGGATACCTTGGTAGCGATGCATGAGAATATGATATAAGCTTTTTATGTTATATCTAAAACCATGAATAAACGCTGACATAAATTGTTTGAAGTCGCAAACTTGCATTAATGAACCTGCAAAATACAAGTCCATAATATTAATTGATTCCCAGCATGCTGTTTGAGCTGGAAAACGATTATTAATTGTGAGCATGGGTCTAGTACACGGGCTAAAAATTGAATCATCAAATTTAAAACCAGTACAGGCGATAATTTTATCGTATTTCAAAACTTCAACTTCGTCTTCGGCATGATGGTATTTGAATGTCACTTCATATTTATCATTAACGGGTTTAATTTGCATTATATCGGCATCAAGCACGGCGTTTTGTGATTTGAGTTGATAGGTATCTAGAAAGTTATTATTCACTGCACGCAAATGTCCCACATAATGGGTTTGCCAAGCTAATTTGAGTGAATTTGGACTACAGATATGTGTAGAACATGTTGCGCCGATGAGATGATCTGCTGTTTCAAAAGCTGAGTTACCTTTACCAATAATGAGTAAACGTTTATTTGCAAAGTCTTTAGGATCAATAGACATATTAAAATAATTATCGCAATATTCGATACCTGGAATTTCATGTGGTAAATAAACTTCTGAAGTGCCAGAAGCAACGATTAACCGTTTACATTGCAAGATAGAATTATTCTCTAGGGTGATATAAAAATGTTTATCTTTTTTAATCATCGACACTTTTGAGTTGTATTGAATATTCAAATTAAAATGTTTGGTAAAGTCGCTAATATATCGTGTGAAATCTTCTTTTTGCGGAAAATATTCGGATGAGTAATTGCTAAATCTAAATTTTTCATCATCACATAACAGCGAGTTCCAATCCCAACGCATTTGTAGTTCTGGATCTTCATAGCCTGTATTAACTTTATTAATTGAAATTAATTTTCCGTGACGCGGATTTTCGTCAAAAAACGAACCAGGATGGTCACTGCCTTCAATAACTAGGTAATCAATATTATTCTGTTGAAAAAAATAGCTTAATTGTACCCCTGCAGGCCCTGCACCAATAATAATATAATCATAAACTTTATTTTTCATAGTACTACTCCCGGCGATTAAATTTGATAATGAATTATTAGGATCATTTTTACAAATGACTTCGTGAAGATAGCGTCTATCTTCATTGATAAGATTTAGACGTAATGTATTAAGTTTTTCGATGTATAATTTCATGGCTAACTTAAAAAGAGCATTTTTATTTTTAAAATGATTCACTGATTTTGTAAACATGATGGCATCTGATGGGATGCCATGTGAAATAAAATCCCTAAGAACAGGTGTACCACGAAAATCATAACAAAGTTGGTTTACTTTACGATCATTACGAGTATAAATAATCAGTCGTGTTGCATTTGAACAATAAAAACGGATTAAAGCTAATGCTAGTAATAAATCAGAAACACCTTTACCATAATTGGTTTTACGAAAAGGTTTATCAATGACTAAATTACTCATGATCATGATTTGCTTATCGTTGAAAGATTTTATTTTTTCGCCGGCTTCATTTGGAATAGCAACATTGAAGTAAGTTAAATCTTTACAAGATTCAAATTCAAAATCTATCCAATAATACATGAATAACGCGACAACTTTATCATCAAGCTGCAAACAACTGATCTCGTGTTGATTTAAAAAATCATCACTTACCAATGGTGGTTCTTCAGCCTTGCTATCATTTCTGAGCGCATCACCCATTACATTACGCCATAATGAATAAGCATCTCGATACAAAGAAAAATGTATTGGCTCGCATTGTAATGGGCTGCCTGGCACAATAACAGATTTAAATGACGTAAGTTTACTGGTATCCAACTTGTCAGTTGATTTTTTCATGGTGTCACCTGTTCTTTTTTATTTTAGATCTTAGACCACAAAAGGTTATCATCAACACTGGAATTGAAACCGTGGATATAGCCATTCATTGCTGCCTGCATGACACTTGCAAATTGTTGTTGCTTTACTTCGTTGCAAACATATTCATTGATTCGTTTGACAACTTCAATCCAATGACCATCTTCACCACCATCAGTATGAATGTGTGAAGAAAGAAAACTCGATGCTTGTTTAGGCGCTTTATAGCCCCAAGATGCAATACTTGCTTCAAGTGCTTGCATAAATTCTGGTTGGATATGTGCGGTCATGCCTTCTGCTATAAATGGATTTGCCAACATAAGGATTGGATCGTTATAGAAAGCAATTGTACTTTCTTGGACGACCATAAATTCTTTTATGGCATGATGCGGAACTTGTTCGTATTTTACAAAGTCGACATCTTGACCGAGATAGTCGAGATCTCTCTCGATAATTCTTTCATGATTAATTTCACCTTTTAAGTGATTTAAATAATGGTCACGTAATTTTGCATCATCACAACACGCTACAGCACGTGAAGCTAAACGTGTTGTATAACGAACAAATTGGTGCATGTTGTATAGTGAAAAAATATATTGTTGCTCACTGATGGATTGGTCAAAAATAGCTTTAGCCCAACTACCGGTATAAAATTTATGAAGCCAAATTTCAAGGCGTTCTAAATTTTCGTTAACAAATAATTGATTCATTAAAGATTGATATTCCGGTGAACTCTGTTGATAAAGTTTATTCATTGCTTGATTTATTTCTTCTGCATAAACTTGTTTGTTTAATCCTATATTTGGCACTTCGCGTAATGAGATTAGATCAGTAATGTTTGACTGAGGCTCTATAAAAATAACATTTTCAAAATTTAAAATTCTGGCACGACGAAAGGCGAGATATAAAATAGGTGTTAATGATAATGAGTTATTGTTTTTTTCTAACCAAATGCCTTTTATAATCATTGATTTTTCTAAATGATTTTTTTGCAATTTACTGGTTTGCAATAATTGAGACTCTGTTGCTTTTGCAATAATACAACTCATTTGCAATTTTTTATTTTCAAAAATATCAATACAAAAATCATGGTCATTAAATTTATCGACTTCATAAATCCAATTTCCATGTTCAAAATGTGTTGGATTTAATTTTGTTTGCTGTTCGTTAATTGAAATCGGTCCTGATGTTTTAAATTTATAACTAGTCAAACTTACGGTTACCATTATTTATTCTCCTTGATGGGATTTGATTTTTTACAGTGTTTTCTCTAACAATCGGTTCACGTTACACTGTATGATTTTATTTTACAATAGCTGTTTATATATTTTTTTTAGCTGAATTTACGGGGCTGTCAAATTTTTGACGAGGTGAAATTGTTGAAAAAAAAACCAATTAAGAATTGCTTAATAAATAAAAATATAATATATCATCTAGTTAAAATTAATAATTAATCTAAAACATTATCAAAATTATTTATTGTGTTTGTCTAATAATTTATCAAATTCAATTCGCTCTTGGGGCTTAGAAAAATAATAACCTTGTATGTAATCTGCACCTAAATCTTGTAAAATGTTATATTGTTCTTCAGTTTCCACACCCTCAGCGACAACGATTAAATCTAAACTATGAGCTAATGTAATGATTGCTTTAACGATAGCATTGTCTTTTTTTGCCGATTTTTTCTTACTAAGATGCATGATGAAAGAACGATCTATTTTTAATTTATCTAAAGGGAAGCGTTTTAAATAACTCATGCTAGAATATCCGGTGCCAAAGTCATCCAAACTTAAACTTAATCCCATTTTTTTAATTTTTTTCATTAGTGATAATGTTTCTTCTGTGTTTGATACTAACATTCTTTCTGTGATTTCTAATTCGACAAGTTCAGTACAAATGTTTTTTTGTTTTATAATGTGTTTAATATTTCTAACAAAATCTTTATCTGAAAACTCTCGCGCAGATAAGTTAATTGACATGAAAATTTTATCATAACTTAAACTTTTCCAATGTGTGATCTCATCACATGCCGTGTTAATAATCCATTCACTTAATTTTAAAATGAGACCAGATTCTTCCGCGACACCGATAAATTCATCAGGGGGGATAAAACCCAGATCTTTACTAAACCAACGAATGAGAGATTCAGCACCCACAATTTTATTAGAAGCAATATCTACAATGGGTTGAAAATGTAATTTGAATTCATCACTACCGATATGTTTTCTGAGATTGTCTTGCAACAATAAGCGGCGTTCAATTTTATCATTTAATTCTTTGGTATAAAATTTAAAATTATTTCGACCATTATCTTTTGCAAGATACATAGACATATCTGAGCATTTCATTAATTCATCAACTGTTTTACCATCTCGAGGATAAAGACTTATTCCGACACTGGTTGAAATGTTAATTGTTTCGTTGGAAATACTAAATGGAACTTCGATTGCTTTTAATAATTCTTGAGCGCGTTTAATTGCATCTATTTCACTATCAATACAAGGAATAATCGCAATAAATTCATCACCACCGACACGAGCAATAGTTTCATTATCATTCATTAAACGGTCTAATCTTGTAGCGGCTTGAATTAATAATTCGTCACCAAATTTATGACCCCGTGTATCATTAACAAGTTTAAATTCATCTAAATCTAAAAACAGCATGGCCATCATTTTTTCTTTTCTTTGAGATAACTGTATCGCTCGTTCAGCACGGTCAGCTAATAGAGAGCGATTAGGAAGATTTGTTAAACTATCATGTGTCGCACGTAAAATTAATTCTTCTTCCATTTTTTTACGATGAGTAATATCGTTAACAATAAAAACATAATGCGATACGACATCATTTTTATTTTTAACAATTGATAAATTGATTTCAATCCATAATGCTTCGTATTTATTCCGTTCGCTTCTTAATTCAACATCAACTTCTCTTGATTCTGTCATCGCGAGTTTTAATTTCATATAACCAGGTTGTTCTTTATTGGAAATTAACTCTAAAAAATTATTTCCAATAATATTTTTTTCAGAAAGATTGGAAATAGAAATAAATGCCGGATTTGAATATATAATTGGGAAATTTTTTGTGTCAGCTTCGACAATGATAACGCCATGGGTGCTCGCATCTATGGCGCGTTGTCTTAATTTTAAAGCTTCTTCACTTTGTCTTTTTAGTGTGACATCTCTAAAACTCCAGACACGTCCAACTATTTCACCATCAACGCGATGGGGTTGTGAGTAGCGTTCTAAAATTCGACCATCCACTAATTCAACTTCACCCATATCGCCAACTGCTTCAGGATTTTCATATAATTTCGAAACTTGAGATAAAATTTGATCTGGATTTTTACACATGGACAGTATTTTGTTAAAGCCCACACTTTCATCCCGGTGATTCAGCATTTCATTGGTTAGTTGATAGATATCAAGAAATTTTTGATTCCAGTCGACAAGTTTTCCTTCTTTAGAAATAATAATAATACCATCTTCTGTTGATTCGAGTGTGGCACGAACAAGTGATAATGATTCGGCAAGTTCTTGAGTTCGTAATATAATTTGTTGTTCTAGATCGGTTTCACTATATTGAGCGAGACCATCTCTAGAACTAACAAAATCAATCTTGCTTTGATTACCACGGCAATTGTTCCATTCTTCTAAATGTTGGGATAATAGAATTTCATCATTCGCGCTAGCGCCCAGCATGTCTCTTACTTGTTTTAATGTGACATGACATCCTTTTTTGATGAGTGACTCGGCTGCAATAGCAACTTGAGCATAAGTATACTTTTGAGAGTGCACTTCACATTTCCTTATGTTACTAATTTACAAAACTCCTTTCTATAAAGCGTAGCACAGAAGTGAAAAATCGCAGGAAATAGATAGCTTATTCCTGAGAGTAGCGCAAATTAATGAGTAATTAGTTAGCACTTATTGAATAAGATATTGATTAATGATTCAATCAACAATCAAGTAGTTAGATTGACGAATTTAACTACTTGATTGTTGAAATCATATTCTGAGTTGAAAAATTAATAGGCTAAGAAAAGAATACCAAGTCAATTAATTAAACGGTGGTAAATCGCCGCCACCACCCGGTGGCATCATGCCTTGCATGCCACGCATCATTTGTTTCATTCCACCTTTGGAAAACTTTTTTAGCATTTTTTGCATTTGCATAAATTGTTTTAGTAATTTATTGACGTCTTGTATTTTAGTACCACTACCATTTGCGATGCGGCGTTTACGCGACCCTTTAATGATTTGAGGAAATCGTCGTTCTTTAGGCGTCATTGAATTTATAATAGCTTCCATTTGAACGAGGGCATTGTCTTGAATTTTTTCTTTCGCCATTTTAGCCATGCCACCCATGCCAGGTAGTTTATCGATAAGCGAGGTAAGACCGCCTAATTTATTCATTTGTTTTAATTGATCACGAAAATCTTCAAGATCAAATTTTTTGCCTTTCTTTAATTTTTTTGCAAGTTTATCAGCTTTTTTCTTATCGACTTTTTGTTGAACTTCTTCAATCAAGGTTAAAACATCACCCATGCCAAGAATTCTGGATGCAATTCTCTCCGGATGGAATGCTTCAATATTATCTAGTTTTTCACCAACACCGAGAAATTTAATTGGTTTACCTGTAATGGCGCGAATCGATAACGCAGCTCCACCTCGAGCATCACCGTCTATTTTTGTGAGGATCACACCGGTGAGCGGTAGGGCATCATGAAATGCTTTAGCTGTATTTGCAGCATCTTGACCCGTCATGGCGTCAACCACAAAAAGGGTTTCAACTGGTAATATCGCTTGATGAATTTGTTTTATTTCTTTCATCATTTCTTCATCGATATGTAAGCGACCGGCGGTATCAATAATTACAACATCAGCATGTTCTTTTTTAGCACTTGCTACTGCGGCTTTCGCTATTTCAACAGGTTTATCATTGGCACTGCTTGGATAAAAAGAAACATCGACAGTGTTGGCAAGTGTTTTTAATTGTTCAATAGCAGCGGGGCGATAAACATCGCAGCTTGCGACTAAGACAGATTTATGGTGTTGTTCTTTTAACCTTTTGGCAAGTTTACCGACGGTGGTGGTTTTACCAGAACCTTGTAACCCAGCCATTAAAATAATAGCAGGCGGTTGCGTATTGAAATTTAGATTTTCAACTTCATTTCCCATTATCGTGACGAGTTCTTCATGAACGACTTTCACTAACTCTTGACCTGGCGAGAGTGATTGTGAAACATCAATACCGATGGCTCGTTCTCTGACTTTGGTCGTGAAATCTTTGACTATAGGTAAGGCAACATCTGCCTCAAGTAAAGCAACACGAACTTCACGCATCGTGTCTTTAATATTTTCTTCTGTTAAGCGGCCTCTACCAGTGAGGTTTTTTATTGTTTTGCCTAGTCGTTCAGATAATGTTTCAAACATATTACACGTCTTATATCGTACTTATTGAAAGGTATCGAGTATAGCGTAAGTTTGTGTTAACGGCTAGTTTTTGTGATGGTTTTAGATGGAGAAAATCTGATATTTCTGTCATGAATTTATTAAGTTTTGCATAGATGACTTGATAATTTAACACAGTGCTCATCATGAAATATCGCCCTGCAATTTTGCTAAATTGACAGCATGTATTAAATTTTTTGCATTTAATTTTTTTATAACACGTTTACGATATGTCGACACGGTTTCAAAAGTTAAATCAGTAATTAGTGCAATTTCTTCTGCTGTTTTACCTAAAGAAGATAAGTATAAAATTTCTTTATCACGATTTGTGAGATTGATGGGTTTAAATACTTCACGGTTCTTAATAACGAATTCACGAAAATTTTTTTCAGTCGCAAAACGTGTATTATTGAGTGGTGGCATTTCTGTGATAAATGCATCGATCATTTCATCAAAAAATTCACAAGTCATTTTCTCAAATAAATTAATTGTATCATGATAAAATTTTTCGAGATCGTCGATTTCTTCGTTAGTACCCAGTGTGATCACCAGGGTACAATCAAAACAAACTCGATGGATACCATAACATCGAAAAGTTTTACGTTCTTCTGCAAATAATTTTATTAAATTATCGATATAATCAATGTCTTCATTTTGATAAAAAAGATGATAAGTTTTTCCGTTATATAATTTTTTAAATAATCGAGTATCACCACGATCTAAGCCTTGGTTAACATATTCAATAGCATCGAGAGGGTGATTGGCCATCCAAACACGTTGGCCACTATTTAATATGATGGTTGCACAAAAATCTTCAAAGTTTGGTAATAATTTTCTAAATTTATCGCAAAAAATTGCGACGCGTTCTCGATATTTCACTGTAGGTATATGATTATATTCATTTAAATCAATAGTCGATTTTCCCATTACATTGTTAACCTTAGCGTACCATATTAGGGATATTTTAATAGTATAGCAGTTAATGTAATATTATAACCTATTGAGACAATTTAAGCATCCATCAAAAATAAAAAAATACAAGGATAAAAGATTTATTAAAGTCGTGGTTATTAAACTTAAATTGGCAATTATAAATAGTAATACTTTTATGTAGTATATCGTTTTTTAAGTATCGCTAACATGATTGGTTTTTTTTTATTAATTTATCAAATAAATTGGAGCTACATATGTCACTTAACATAACTGAAAAACAAGCCAAAGAAGTTATTCTTGATTTTTATAAACTGATGGATCAAAAACCCAAACGTGCCTATCTCGTCGATTTTTTTCAAATCCTGGATGAAAAGGTCATTTGGCGGTTTAAGGATTTTCATTTTGATGGACATCGAGGATTTGAAGATCACCAAGAAGGTAAGCGAAAATTATTTAATGAAACCCATCATATTATATCGATGGTAACGACTATCGAAGATAACATTGCAATAGTTGAAACAAGAGCAGAGTGGTCTGGTCACACTCGAGAAGAACCATCGACTTGCGATAATTTTTTAAAAGCAGATCAAACGGTAACTTGGAAAGTTAAATTGTCTGAAAAAACAGGCAAACCAATTATCATTTCACATATTTGTACTAATATCACTCTTCTAGAAGGCAACATGCCAGGATATTTAAATGAAAAATAACAATCGATATCTTAAGGGCCAAACGCTATACCATCAATTGCTCGGCGAAACTATTCACGAGCAAGCAAAAAATTCATTAAAGAAATTACCTGATATAGAATTGCTCTCGTTGCAATTCATGTATGGTGAAATTTACGCACGAACAGATTTAAGCCTTTACCAAAAAGAAATGGCGACGCTTGCCTCATTAATTACACAACAAAATGAAAAAGCATTAGCATTTCACTTAAAAGGCGCATTACACTTTGGGATCTCAGCAAAAGATATTATGGCATTGATCGTTCAATTGATTCCTGTCGTTGGTTTTCCATGTGCAACAGCTGCAGCGATACAATTAAACGAGTTGATTTCGGATGAGCCTCAATCGGAAGAATCAATCAGTGTATTAGTTAAAGTAATTGGACAACCCGCTCAACATCTAGCGTTATTCGACTGTTTAAACAATATTGTTTGTCATAGTCGTCAACAACGCGGATGCTTATATTTCGAATTACAACAAGATGCCATAAATAAGGCTAATTTCGTTATTTTTGAAAAATGGGCGAATCAGACTTTATTTTCACAACATTTAGAAGATGAGACAAAAAAAAATATGTTAGAAAAACTAGAAATATATCTTGAACGACCTTTAGAAATTTCTTGGTATATTAACCCTATACTGAGTTGAGTTTTATCATTAGCATTCCTTTATTGATTGTTTTTACTATGCTCAATAATCAATATCAAAAAGTTGAACTAATCGCATAAAGTTATAGCTACTTTCGTCGCTATCATTTTTTAATAATTTTACATACGATTTCATAATGTACGCATATTTCGGATTGATTAACGTTGGGACCATTTTTTCAGCGCGTTCGATATCTTGTTGGTTATTATATTTTAATGATTGATAAAAAATTGCAGCCATAATTTCTGCTTTAGACGCGATAGCTGCTGGTGTTGCGTACTCAACACTTTTCACTAATTCCGTTAGCGCAATATCTTTATCCCACTCTTGCCATTGATGATAAAAGTGAAGGGCTGCTTGTTTTTCACTTTCAATGTTTATGGTTTTGACGCCATGTTGTTTCATCGCTAACATAAATAGTAATGTTGGAATTAATGCTTCAATGTTTGCCCATGAACAGTTACCGGTAATTTGAGAAGGCATCGGGATATCAGTGACTTTTTCAAGATTAGGAATAGCATATAAATCTTGTTCCATGAATTCTTTTGATAGTTTTTCGTAAAAAAGATAATCATAAAAACGTTCATCAAAAACACTCATATCTTTTATACGATAAATATTAATCGAACCGAGTTTTTTTGATAACGCCCCTCTATCACAAATTGCAAGCCAGTTTCCAAATTTAACCGCACCCACAGCATGACCTTCATAGGCTAGCGGTATAATAAGTGGATCAGTTTTAAATAATTGTGTAATGCGTTTTTTAAAGTGGTTCCGATTAAGCGTATATTGTTGATAACGAATTAATTCAGAAGCAATTGACAACGCATTTATAATAATATTTAAATTATCGAAAAATAACCTTAAATGTCTTGCTGCAAAATTATTGCGATAACGATTAAGTGATTGCAAAATAATGCCGAGGGTAAATTCTAGAAAAAAACCTTCAAATTCTAATTCGATAAAAATATTTTTAGGATTGACGATATAGACAGTTTCTTGTAACTGAAAACGATGACCAATTAACTTAGTGTTAATAAAATCCAGAGCAAATGGTAAATTTGCGCCTTGTTTAATGAGGATATCTTTAATATCAGCCAAACCTCGTAACATTGCTTTCGATAAAATTGGTTGACCACCAATATTAAAACTATTCGGATCGGCTTTATGTTTGAGTAATAATTCACATAAAGATTTATTATTATTGTCGACAGCCCAATGTAAAGCCGTATTTCCAGCCATGTCTTGCTGATTGACCAGCGCGCCAGCTTTAAGAAGAATATTGGCTATTTCAGTATCATTAACAATCGCTGCTTCAATGATTGGTGGATAGCCATAATCATCAATTTCAGTAACATCAGCGCCGTGAGCGATGTATTGTTCTACCTGTTGAATATTTTTATTTAAAATAGCATGAACGAGTGACATATTGATTTCTTGTAAAGCTAAAAAATAATTAATTTGAAATATACATGAAATTGAATCTGGATGCGAAAGATCCTTCAGCCAAATTGCAGTATTTTATTAGTACTAACGTTGAGGGCGTAACACATTACTGAGGCGATTAGTATTTCCTAAGCGATGTGCTAAACGATTTTGCAATGCGTTATCATTTTTATCGACTTGTGGATTAAGATTGGAATGGCCATTTTCACCTCGGCCAAATACACCACTGAACTGGCGTTGATCCGCAAGTAAAGGATGCGCTGGCGCACTACCATGAGCATTTTCAGCGAAAAAGTCATTTTTAGGGGGGAGATCAATAAAACCGGCAGCAAATGATCCGTGACCACCGCCTTCGCCGTCTTCATCATCATCGCCGTTTTGGAATCGTTCTCGAAGTAATTGACTGAGATTAATCAAGTTAATTTACTACCATTAATTTTTCTAATTACTGTAATTATATCATAATCACTTTGCAATGAGTCAAGATTGGATTGAAATATCATGAGATTAGTTAATTTAAATGTAACTTATTCTAAGTAGAATTACGCAAGAAATAATAATATTCTACGCGCTAAGTCTCGGCGAATAAATGTAAATAACTAAAATGCAAGCAACAATGAATAAAAAATTCCGGATTCTACTTCTTCGCATCTCAAAAAATTTCAGGTATAATGATCTTCCATCTTGAATTCATCTTTCAATTAATCAAGGATTTATATGACAACACGATATATCTTCGTTACGGGCGGCGTTGTTTCTGCGTTAGGTAAAGGTATCGCTAGTGCCTCATTGGCTGCTGTGCTTGAAGCTCGGGGTTTTAATGTTACTTTATTAAAGCTTGATCCTTATTTAAATGTCGATCCGGGTACGATGAGTCCTTTCCAACATGGAGAAGTATTTGTTACCGAAGATGGTGCTGAAACTGATCTTGATCTCGGTCATTATGAACGTTTTGTTCGTTCTAAAATGACACGTCATCATAATTTTACGGCCGGTAAAGTTTACGCGAATGTGTTACGCAAAGAACGTCGTGGTGATTATCTCGGCGGAACGGTGCAAGTTATCCCTCATGTTACCGATGAAATAAAACGCGCCATTCAAAATGCGGCAGGTGAAGCAGATGTTGCCTTAGTAGAAATTGGTGGCACAGTTGGCGATATTGAATCCTTGCCATTTCTTGAAGCCATTCGTCAAATGCGAATTGATTTAGGAACAAATCAAACATTATTTTTACATTTAACGCTTGTACCATTTGTTCCTTCAGCCGGTGAAATAAAAACAAAGCCAACACAACATTCGGTTAAAGAATTACGTTCTATCGGTATTCAACCTGATTTATTATTTTGTCGTTCTGAAAATGGGTTAGAAGAAAGTGATTGTAAAAAAATCGCATTATTTACCAATGTTGAAGAACGCGCTGTATTTTCTTTAAAAGACGTGCCAAGTATTTATCAAATTCCGCAAATGTTACATGAACAAGGTATCGATGAAATTGTCGTCGAAAAACTTCATTTACAAGGTAAACCTGCCGATCTTTCCGAATGGGCTGAAGTTGTTTATGCGCAAGCAAATCCAAATAAACAAGTGACGATTGCGATGGTGGGTAAATATGTTGGTTTAACCGATTCTTATAAATCGTTAACAGAAGCATTAAAACATGCAGGAATAAAAACATTAACCAGTGTTAACATTCGTTATGTTGATTCTGAAGAAATCGAAACAAGTGGTTTGAATCTATTAAAAGATGTGGATGCAATATTAGTCCCCGGTGGATTTGGTGAACGAGGCATTGAAGGTAAAATTAAAGCGATTCAATTTGCCCGTGAAAATAATATTCCCTTTTTAGGTATTTGTCTTGGCATGCAACTCGCTTTAGTTGAGTTAGCAAGACATAAAGCGCATCAAACCAATGCAAACTCGACAGAATTTAATCATGATACCTCATATCCTGTTGTCGGCTTAATTACAGAATGGACAACCCCAGCAGGACACATCGAGAAAAGAACCGCCGATTCTGATTTAGGCGGCACGATGCGTCTCGGTGGATATCAATGTCACTTTGAAGAAAAGACACTTGCTAAGAATTTATATCAAACCGATTATGTGATCGAACGTCATCGTCATCGTTATGAAGTTAATAATAATTTATTGCCTGAACTTGAAAAAGTCGGATTAAAAATTTCAGGACGATCACGTGATGGCAATTTAGTTGAGATGATTGAATTACCTGAGCATGATTGGTTTGTGGGTTGTCAATTTCACCCAGAATTCACGTCAACGCCCCGTGACGGTCATCCTTTATTTATTGGTTTTGTTGAAGCGGCGAATGGCTATCATCAAAAACAAAAAGGAGGCACAAAAATAACTGAAAAAAAGCAAATGATAATGGAAGAGGTAGTTTAGCATGATGAAACTTTGTGGATTTGATATCGGTTTACAACATCCTTTTTTCTTAATCGCAGGTCCCTGCGTAATCGAAAGCGAATCATTAGTCCTCGAAACTGCTGGCCATCTCAAAGAAATCACACAAAAATTAAATATCAATTTTATTTTTAAATCATCATTTGATAAAGCCAATCGTTCTTCATTAGATAGTTTTCGCGGACTCGGATTAGAACAAGGCTTAACAATTTTGCAAAAAGTAAAAGATCAAATTAAAGTGCCAGTTTTAACCGATGTTCATGAAGATACGCCATTAGATGAAGTTGCAGAAGTTGTCGATGTCATTCAAACGCCCGCATTTTTATGCCGTCAAACCAATTTTATTACTAATGTTTGTCGTTTAAATAAACCGGTCAATATTAAAAAAGGCCAGTTTTTATCGCCTTGGGAAATGAAACATGTTGTTCATAAAGCCAAAGCTACCGGTAATCAACAAATCCTCGTTACTGAAAGAGGTGTGAGTTTTGGATACAATAATTTAATATCTGATATGCGCTCACTTGCTGTCATGAGAGAAACCAATTGCCCCGTCGTTTTTGATGCAACTCATTCAGTGCAATTACCTGGTGGATTGAATGGTGCAAGTGGTGGTCAACGTGAATTTGTTCCGGTATTAGCTCGCGCAGCAGTGGCTGTTGGGATCAGTGGTTTATTTATGGAAACTCATCCTGATCCAGATAAAGCATTAAGTGATGGCCCAAACAATTGGCCATTAGATAAAATGGAAACTTTGTTGACGACACTTAAGGAATTAGATGACGTGAGTAAACGCGATCTATAAGGATCTTGCGACACTTACCCTAAATTGCTTACAATACAACCCTCTCTTATATAACAAGGTAACATTATCATGACTGCGATTAAGCGCATTTTCGCCCGTGAAATTTTAGATTCCCGTGGTAATCCCACTATTGAAGCTGAAGTCACTTTAAAAAATGGTGTAATGGGTCGTGCTTGTGTGCCTTCTGGTGCTTCTACCGGAAAACGCGAAGCATTAGAAATGCGTGATGGGGATCCCGCCCGCTATTTAGGCAAGGGCGTGTTGAAAGCAGTTAAGAATGTGAATGAGGCCATTGCTTCTCATATCATAGATATGGAAGCAAATAATCAAAAACAAATTGATGAAAAATTAATAGCGCTTGATGGCACAGAAAATAAATCAAAATACGGCGCGAATGCGCTTCTCGCTATTTCATTAGCCGTTGCCAAAGCGAATGCCCTTGATCAAGATTTACCACTTTATCGCTCGATTGGTGGCGAACAAGCACACGTATTACCTGTGCCCATGATGAATATTATTAATGGTGGTGCGCATGCCGATAATAATGTCGACATGCAAGAGTTTATGATTATTCCTGTTGGCGCACCAAATTTTAAAGAAGCTCTGCGTTATGGAGCTGAAATTTTCCATGCTTTAAAAACACAATTAAAAGCACAAGGCTTAGCAACATCTGTCGGTGACGAAGGTGGATTTGCACCAGATCTTAAAGCCAATGAACATGCGATTGATGTGATTTTAAGTGCTATCGAAAAAGTCGGTTTAAAAGCAGGCGAAGATGTTGCGCTTGGGTTGGATATCGCGAGTTCTGAATTCTATCAGCAAGGACTTTATCATTTGCAATCTGAAAATAAAAAATTATCATCACAAGAATTTTGTGACTATCAAGCAAATTGGGTTCGCCAATATCCTATCATCAGTATCGAAGATGGCATGGCAGAAGAAGATTGGGCTGGTTGGCGTATTTTAACAGATTGCCTACAAGAAAAAGTGCAATTAGTGGGTGATGATTTATTTGTGACGAACACTACCATTTTAAAACAAGGGATCGATCAAGGCATTGCCAATGCTATTTTAATTAAACTCAATCAAATTGGTACCCTAACTGAAACCTTGCAAGCGATTGCAATGGCTAAAGAAGCAAATTATGGGCAGATAATTTCGCATCGTTCTGGTGAAACAGAAGATACGACGATTGCGGATCTTGCTGTTGCAATAAATGCAGGACAAATTAAAACAGGGTCTTTATGTCGCACCGATCGTGTGGCAAAATATAATCAGTTGCTACGGATAGAAGAGGAGCTAGGTGCGAGAGCTGAGTATGCAGGGAAATCAGTATACTAATATTCTCTCAAACCAAGGAAGCGCAGTGAAACCATTTGTTATCGTTTTTACATGTTTATTCTGTATGCTACAATATAAATTGTGGTTTGAGAGTGGTGGTGTCGCTGAAGCGTGGACTTTGCATAATCAAGTTATTTCAGAACAAACTGAAAACCAAGCTTTATCAGATAGAAATGCCGCACTTGCTGCTGAAGTTGTAGATTTAAAACATGGCAAAGCCGCAATTGAAGAAAGAGCGCGTACTGAGTTAGGCATGGTTAAACACCAAGAAATTTTTTATCAAGTGTTTGATCATGTTGCATCTTAAAAAATTAATT
>CAYGUK010000045.1:0-30410 GCA_964352985.1 uncultured Legionellales bacterium | reverse complement strand
GTGGTTATTGTCCGACTCGCTGTGTGATTTATGATTATTCGCCATCGCGCGCAGGTCGTTATCCAAAAGATTTTTTACAAAACTATCGAGGTTATTTACAAGCCAATGCTTATAGCGGTTATGATAAATTGTATGAAAATGGTCGTATTATTGAAGTTGCATGTCTCGCTCATGCCAGTCGTAAATTCGTTGATGCGCTTGAAACGAATACTAAAGATATAAATAGCATTAATTTTATTGGTCAGCTTTATCATATTGAGCATCTTACTGAAAAAATGACAGCGGCTGAACGCTATTATTATCGTAAGCGATATGCAAAACCCATCACAAAACAATTTTATTCTTGGCTGGAAAAACAAGCCTTTTATGTGTTGCCGAAAACAACAGTAGGTAAAGCGATTCAATACATCTTGAATCATTGTCGTGCGTTGATGAATTATTTACGTGATGGTCGATTAAATATTGATAATAATGTCGCTGAACGAGCGATTAAACCTGTTGTCATTGGCCGTAAAAATTATCTCTTCGCAGGCTCTCATGATGCGGCTCATTCTGCTGCCATTATTTATAGTCTTATCGAAACCTGCAAATGCCAAAATATTAATCCCTATGATTATCTCGTCGATGTGTTAACCCGGTTACCCAATACCCTCAATAAGAATATTCATGATTTATTACCTTATCATTGGATGCCTTGCAATGGCTAGTTGGTGGTTGGACGTGCGGTTACGAATAATGTGAATGTTAAGAACATTTATTTTAAATTATCGAAAATATCAACTTAAATTTTTTATGATTGTGCTAAAAGTGTATAAGCGGAATATTAGTCTTTATTTTTAAGTAACCATGCGCTTATCTGTGGGGAAAATTACTCAACTATTAGATATTGAATGATTATACGTCTTGGTTAATATATATCTACGAATTATAAATGGCCAACAATTTTGCCAAGATGGGTGTTATAGTATAGGTAATTACAACCATCAAGGAATTAAAATAATACGATCCAATTTTATCTAAAATAGCATATATGTTTTGCTTAAATTTTATCTCAACACTAAATATTCAAACAGACAAATTATGCAAGCTTGTGCTTTTGAAATCGTAAATTACTAAAGGTTTAGAGTAAATAAACTGAGAATTTTTGACTGAATATTGATATATGTAATATCCAGAAAAATTTCTAATACCACCTTGAGAGGATAGTCCGATATTAATAACGGGGTTGTTTTTACAATAAAGCTTTTGAGAATTATTATAAATTAAAGGCATAGCACTGGGGATACTATTTTTATATCCTCCTAAGATTAATTTTTTATCGAAACAAGGGTGGTATTGATTTATAGTGTAATCTTTTTTGCTTGTAAACAACTGCTTTATATTAATAATGTGACCATTCGGTGAAGATGTTTCTGTAAAATAACTTCCGCTTAAAGGATCGAACAAGTGGTACTTGTGATTATAATACACTTCAATAACACTGTGAGTCCCACTTGTACCTTGAGGAAAATTAAATATGCTTACTATTCTATTTTTCAAATGTAAAATATCTGCAAAATAAGCAAAAAGAATTGTTCGACCTTGGCACTGTGCGTCTTTAACTTTAAATATGTTAACTGGATTCATCCCTGATGCTGTTGATGAATGACTGAAGTTTCTCCAGATGTAATAATTGATGGCAATTGCTTCATTTCTAGGGGTGTGTTTAACACCACTTAAAATGGTGGCTAGTTTTTGATGTAAAAAAGTCTGTGTTGGAGAATTATCTTGTGCTTGACTAGTGCTTGCGGCTGCCAAGCAACTTTGTGCAAATACCAAAAAGATAACTATAATTAATTTGTTGATTCTTAACATTAAAATACCCTTCATTTCCAGATTCCTGATATGTTTTTAGCCATCAAGAGTTGTGGGCGTAGTTTAGTTTATTCTTGTTAAATTTACTAGGAAAATAAGCATTTGTTCAAATGTGATTGAAGGTAAACTTGTTTTTTAGCATTATTATTAGTCTACAGAGGCTCAATTACCATCTTCTACGGATTTAAGATATAAATCATGTAGAATAAATTTTTAACGGTTTTCAAGTTTTAAACCTAATTCTATTTTTTTGCACATAATCTCTAATATTCAAGTCTAAGTAGGATATCGCATATTCAGAATAAAAAAGAATAATTATTATAAAGTCTAAAGTTGATCTTAACCAGAGTTAGTTTAATCCTTTTGTTAACAAAACAGGCTTATCTTATTAATAAAATAAATGCAGCATCTATTTCAACAATTGATATTTACTTAGCTACGATGTTCGCGTTTTAGACGAATTAACGATTTGTTTAAAACGTAAGAAAGCATATTTTGGTCGAAAAATTATTTTATAAAGTCGGCTCGGTAGAAGTTTTATGTGAGAGTTTAATTTTCTTAAAATTGAATATTTCATCACTTTTTGTAGATGACTATTAATTTTTTCTTCCTTAATATTTGACACATGGTTGTGATCAACATGTTTATCTATTAACTGGTCCATCACGTCAACCATATATCTAAAACAATTCTGTTTATTTAATGCAACTTCTTGGTAAGCATTATCGATTATTTCCTGCGCTTTTTTTTCATCATTAATGAAAGCTATAACTTCTTCCATATTACTATGATCTTTTTTGAGTGGCACATAGTGTCGCCAAGGTTGTAATATTCCTGAATAATATCCCTCATACATAATCATCAATGTGCGTAGCGCTGCCATTTCAAAGACACGAGGAGAAATTGCGCGGATCTCTATTTTACCATCTATATCTGCAAAATATTGTTGTTTGACTTCTTGATAAGAAGCATTAGGATAATTTTTCACATGATTATCGACTGCATTTTGGATATTACCTTCAAAATCGCAAACACTTGCGCCGCTTTCTACGCCAAGCATCGCTTTACAGGAAGTAATAAAATTTATCCAAGCATCAAAAAATAATCGGTCTTCTTCACGACAGGAAAAATTGCAATTTAAATTATATTTTTTGGCATCTTGCAAAAATTTTTCCGCAATAATTTTTTTCTCTTGACCTAAATCACCGAGCCAAAAGGGCAAATCTCTTGCTCGATAACCGACGTCAATTTTACGATCAGCGTAATTAGGCACTTTTAACTTTGTTAATGGTTCAGGGACATAACCTGTTAGTACTGTTTGTTTTACAATATAAGGCAATAAGTGAGGAGGATAAACTTTATCGATACTATCTTCTGGAACAACTGAAAATAAAATATTTATTTCTAAATCATTAAGAGCTTTTATTGTGCGGTTAATGAAACGATATTCATCTTGGATAAAAATACATTTTAATCCTTTAAACGCTTTAATTTTTTGAAATGTTTTTGGGCCGAGATAATTTGGCGCACTAGCAATAATTGAGTAATGTATGATAATGACATCGAAATAATTAAACTTAAATTTTTTTGGTAACTCACCCAAATTTGCGACTAAATAAATATTATGTTTCGAGAAATCTTTTATCCCGTGTATATGATCAACAATTGTTGCAGCTTTACAACTAAAATCACAGAGCAATAATATGTTGAGCTTAGATCCCATAAATTATCCTTTAAATCTAAATCAAAGAAGCATGTCTTTATTATATCGAAAAAAGAAGATGCTACCGTAATCAGTTTTACAAAAAGTTGCAAGTGTTAAATTACCGCATGAAATACTCACGAATATACTCATGTTGTCAGCTCAATTTCGGTTTTAATTATCACAGGTAAGTGACTATTTTTAGTAAGATGAATCGTTTTATTCGCCGTCTTCATGCCAAACTGTGGGTAGAAGAATGAATTCATCGTGTTGATATCAAGTGAATGATCAAATTTCATTTTAGCAATAGGCTGTTGCTGCCAGAATAAAAGGATACCCTCAAAAATCTCTATAGCAGGATGCAAATGAAAATACAAATCAAGCTGATGATAATTCTGACCATAAACTTCATCGATAATGATAATTCTATGTTCGGTATATTCTATCCTGCGTTGATGAATGGGGTGCCCCGATAAATGTTTATAGCCATTATGAGCTGCAATGATGTAATCGTTTTTCTTATCAAAATTAATAATTTTAGCACGCTTTGCAACTCGAAAACTTTTCCAAACATCAGATGAGTTTTGCTGATCGACGGTTAACGTATTATGTGAGGAAGTTTGTCTTTCGACTGTTCGCTGAGGACTTTCTTCATAACAAGATGTACCTGAATTGACAAATACGCGTTGTTTTCCAATTGATAATTCAAAGCTTAGACTATCGGCATGAGCATGACCTGGCAAATAGTCCGGACCAATATTTGCACCATCAAAAATTAAATCATAGTTTGTCGTTTTAATATGAATTAAACCACAATTTGTAGGTTTATTAATGAGAGAGTCAAACTTTAATTTGGGTAGTAATTTATTTGCATATTCAGTTAATTGAGAAAATTTGGGCGCAATACCAAATGCGCTATCATTAAAAAATGCAATTTCACCATCAGGATGAGTCATGTTTTCAAGCCAAGCTAACATTTGAGTTATCTTTTTTTCAAAATAGTTTGGTAAATTAATTTGATATAAATTAAATAAATTTACAATATCTAATAAATCTTCAAGAACAATGGCATGATACATTGGGCTTAATTCAAAATGCGCGCCATCTGAATTAATTTGTTCATTTAATTGTTCATGCAATAATGACAAGCTTTTATCATAAGGTAAATTAAAAAAAGCTTCTGCAAATAGTAAGGCTTTGATATTGGCGAATAAATGATTTCCACGTAAATGGTATTCTATTGATTGAGACAAATAATGATATTGTTGATATAGGCTATCTAAAATAATCCGATCTTCTATTTTATTTTTTAAAATCCATTTTATCCAATTCACTATACGGAGTGAAAGTGGATAAGGATCCCAAGCAATTTTGCTACCAGGGGGATTTTTGTTTATCCAATCCTGAATTAATGCACTGTGCCATGTTAAACGATGCAATGCATTTTGACGATTTAAATCATCAAAATAGTGAAGATTATACAGCCACAGTGTTGAGCTGGTATCACCTTGCCAATGCGAGAATTTTTTTTCGACATTTAAAAATTTAAATGTATCTTCTGATGTCATCGTCGCGGGCATTAAAATAGTTGAGTGCCATTTCATCGATGGAAACGAAGGTGTGTAATGATAATGAGATTGAATTTTAGGCTTTGTTACTTTTCGCCAAATTCGCCAAAATATTTGGCTAGGCTTTAAATAGCGTAGGGTATTAACATATTGTTTAGTTTTTTTAAATGTGGTGATACCCATAGTGTTTCTCTAATATTGCAACAATTTTTTCTGCGGCATGGCCATCACCATAGGGATTGTTTGCTTTGGCCATGGCATTATAATTGTCAATTGAGTCGAGTAATAAGTTAGCTTCTGTTGTAATCGTCTCAAAATTAGTTCCAACCAAACGCGAGGTGCCGGCATCAATTGCTTCTGGCCGTTCTGTTTTTTCGCGCATCACCAACACAGGTTTACCTAATGCTGGCGCTTCTTCTTGAATGCCACCAGAATCGGTTATGATAAAGTAGGATTGATTCATTAAATAGACAAAGGGTAAATAATCTAAAGGTTCAATTAACTTTACATTTTCGATGTTGGCAAGAATTTCAGTTACTGGCTTTTGCACATTCGGATTTAAATGGACAGGATAAATAATTTGCACATCATTGCGTTTAGCGATATGAGCAATAGCATGGCAAATTTCTTTAAAGCCTTCGCCAAAACTTTCTCTTCGGTGACCAGTGACTAAAATCAATTTTTTATTATTTTCTATGACTGGCAACTTAAATTGTTTCAGTAAAGTTGGGTCGGCTTCTAATTTATGTGTGATATGTTGAAGCGCATCGATGACGGTATTACCATTGATATAAATTTTATCATTATTAACATTTTCATTTAATAAGTTTTCTATATTTGTTGATGTTGGCGCAAAATGATGATCAGCCAAATGAGTAGTCAATTGTCGATTCATTTCTTCGGGCCAAGGCGCATATTTATCAAATGAACGTAATCCTGCCTCAATATGACCAACTGGAATTCTTTGATAAAACGCACTTAATGCGCTCATCAATGTTGAGGAAGTATCACCCTGAACTAAAATACAATCCGGTTTTACTTTCGAAATAATATCACTTGTTTTTGTTAAGATAGTTGCAGAGAGTTCAGATAAGGATTGATTTGGTTTCATTAAATCTAAATCATAAAGAGGGTAAATGCCAAATAACTGCAACACTTGATCAAGCATCTGTCGATGTTGTGCTGTGACACATGTGACTGATTCGGGATGTTTCTCATTTAATAGTTTAATAACGGGGGCCATTTTAATGGCTTCAGGTCTGGTTCCAAATAGCGTTAATATTTTCATTCACTATTTACCTTTTTTATTTGTGTTAAAATAGCGTTAACATGATGTTCCCAAGTATAATTTTTCAATACATGTGCTTTAGCATTTTGTCCAAGGTGTTTGCCGATTTCAGGATAATTAATTAAAAATATCATCGCATCGACAATTTGCTGGTTATTTCCTGGTTCACATAAAATACTCAAGGCATCTTCTGCTGATGAATCATGAGATAAATTATCTGCATGAAGACTATTTTTTAATACCTCACCAATTTGTTCTAAATCAGAAGCGATAATGGCTTTGCCCATTGCCATATATTCAAATAACTTTGTTGGAGAACCAAAAAAACTGGTGCCATCAGGATTTTTAACATGAGGTGACATTAATATTTCTGCGAGGGCTAAATATTTTGCCGCTTGTATTTGTGGAATTAAACCAGTGTAAGTGACGAAACGGCGATATTTTTCATTGTTTAAAATTAATTTTACTTCAGGCATCGTTAAGCCATCACCAATCATCATAAAGTGAATTTTTTCTTTTAAGAGTAAGGCCTCATTGCTATCAATTAAATCGCGAATCGCTGTTGCTAATACTTCAACACCATGCCATTGCCCAAAGGTGCCTATAAAACTGATAATTCTCGAATCCTCGGCAATCGAGTAATGATGCCGTAATTCGTTTAAAGTTTCTGTTGAAAAACGCTCGGGGTCAAACACTTTCGGATCGACACAGTTAGGATAACAAACGATTTTATTTTCATCGACGCCACGTGCGATAAGTTCTTTTTTTAAAATATCAGAAATAGTAACAACTACATGAGCATGCTTTAATGTTATATCTTCAATATTTTTTGTTAAATCAAAATATTTAACGCCGGCCCCCCAATTTTGACTAACCCAAACTTCTGAGCCATTGTATTCAATGATCAGCGGCACATTAAGTTTTCGCGATAATATAACACCAGTATAATTCGCGATGGATAAGCGTTGATAAATCATCGTAATTTTTTGGTTTTTGGTATAGGCGAGTAATTGTTTAATAACACTATGGTTATGACGAAATAAATTTCCTTCTACGGGGAAGCCAAAACTTTCTTCTGGTATCAATGCATGAAATTTAACTTTCTCACGTAATGTTGGAATATGATTTATCGCAGTATAGATAATATTATAGTTCTGCTGAGTTAGCGCATTGCAAACACCCGAAATATGGCCTAAGGAACCGCCCGCAATTATCCCAATCCATAAATTCGCATTGAGATATAAAATATTTTTCCCTTCTATATTTACAACTGGATGGATCTCATTTTTCAATAAAATCGAGGTTTCTTTCTTGGCTTTTTTTACGGCATTTAAATTGTTAAACGTTGCTAAGACAAATTTAGGTAATTGTTTTAAGCATGCTAGCTTAGAAACACGTGTTTTTTTGCAATGGTTATTAATTAAATAAATATTTTTTGCCGGTGTGAAAAAAGCAAGAATCTCAAGTATGGGTAATAGCGCCTCTTGTGGTTTTTCCTCACAAATCAAATATAAATCTTTTTGCGAGTGTCTTAACGCTGATAATAGGCGGAAAAAACCCAGTCTTTTTAAAACTCTAAGTGGCGCTAAGACAATCGGTGTATTTAAATTTTTTTGAAGCTGATGCTGATAATCCAATGTTAAGGGTGCAACCGAAAGCGCATTAAGATTAGCCCATGATTCTTGTGTTTCAGTTAATGTTGTAAACATAATATTTAATCTATTCTAAGGTGACAAATAATCATTACTGCCACAAACCGCGCGTATCAATCACGACTTTTTCGGCTAATGCTGGCGATTCAATTTGATGAAAAATAGAATGACTAACTAACACTAAAACAATATCGGCTTCCATCATGGCATTATCAATATCTGTTAGAAAAACATTTTTATACTGTGAAATATTTTTTGGTAACTCAGTGATATTGGGTTCAACAGCCATGAGTTGACCGACATTTTCTTTTGCTAACGTTTCGACAATATGAAGTGCTGGACTTTCACGTAAATCATCAATATTTTCTTTAAAGGCTAAGCCAAGACAAGCTATCACCGGCGCTTTAAATCGTTCTGCTTGTTTTTTTACACGGTTAATAACTTGTTGTGGTTTACTATCATTGACTTGTCTAGCCATTTTGATTAAACGTGCTTCTTCTGGGGCCGAAGAAATAATTAGCCAAGGATCAACAGCGATGCAATGCCCGCCGACTCCAGGACCAGGTTGTAAAATATTCACCCGGGGGTGACGATTGGCAAGTTTAATTAATTCCCAAACATTCACATTTAATTTTTCAGCAATCAGTGATAATTCATTGGCAAACGCAATGTTAACATCGCGATAAGCATTTTCGGTGAGTTTGGATAATTCTGCGACTCTGGCATTGGTTGTAAAAATTTCACCATTAACAAACGTGGCGTAAAATTCTTTGGCTTTTTCTGCTGAGACGCGGTTAATGCCACCAATGATCCGATCGTTATCAATTAGTTCACGTAATATTTGGCCAGGTAATACTCGCTCAGGGCAATGCGCAATATAAACTTGATCAGGGTCAGGTTTTACATTGGGAAATTTAGTGGCAGAAGATTGCGTCACTTTTGGAAATGATAAGTCTGGGCGTAACGCTTTTAACTGTAATGCAATTTCATCTGTTGTGCCAACGGGACTCGTTGATTCTAAAATAACGAGATTACCTTTTTCAAGAAGAGGAGCAATGGATTTAGTTGCCGCTTCAACATAAGACATATCAGGAAGATGATCTTCTTTGAAAGGGGTGGGAACGGCAATAATAAAGATATCCGCAGGAGTAGGTTTGGTATCGGCTTTAAGAAAACCACTATTGACTGCAGATTTGACTAGGATATCTAGCCCTTTTTCAACAAGAGGGACTTCGCCACGATTAATAGTATCAACAACATGCTTGTTAATATCACAAGCATTTACTTTATAACCTTTGGTAGCAAGCAAACTCGCAGTCGGTAAGCCAATGTAACCTAGTCCGATCACTGATACTGTTTTTTGCTCCATTTCATTCATAATAATTAGCTTCCTAAATGACGTCATCATCGTTAATAAATACGCTGCATCATAGCGTAATCAGACGTGATTGAGAAGTGAAGGGCACCATTAGTTATGAGTATTTAGTGCATATAAACTGAAGGTAAAGATTCTGACTGTCGAGACAGTAATTATGGTGATCTACGATAAATTGATTTCAAAATACTTAAGATAGTTCGTTCAAAACTTCCTATATTACTCGGAAAGTAATAATTCGGATTAACAAATTGCATTAAATTATTTAGAATAAGAAAAATGAACATATTATAGAACAATTATTCATCTATATACGTTAAAGGTTTTTTAACCTAAATCATTATAACAATAAATATTTGTAGAGAGAAAATTCAATGCACAGCGAACCAAAGCTAATGACTGCTATAGCTCAGTTAAAAGAAGATCAAAGATTTCAACAAGTATCAGATCGAACAAAAGTAGGTGTCGTCGAAACAATAAGAGGTAGTTTATCCGATGTGCCTAGCCAATATTCAGAAAAGCAGGTAGTTAACGCATTACGCTATTTATTACTGCAAGAAGATCCGAACAACTTATTATTTCGAGATGAGAGACAAGATCAACGTCATGAAGATATTCGTGACGAATATTCTAATCCATTTTATTCGCATACTCATTGTGGTAATCATTACGATATAAGCGATATTCTTTTTATTAATATGGCTATGAATTCGAGTTCTGGAAATTCCTCTGGAGGTGGGGCAGACTGTGGCAATTGTGATGGTGATGGTGCGCTTGTAGCGTGTGTTGTCGTTCTTGTTTGTTCCGCATGCGCCTGCACTGTTTGTTGTTGTGTAAATTCAGCTGATACGATTCAACATCGTGAAAGTGCTCTGATCAAATGTGTAAAAGTAGGGTTGAATACAATCGCTTTCATTGGTGGCGCTGCTGGCACAGTCTGCGGATTTCTTGCAAATCGAAGTTCAATACAAGCACCAAGTTATGATGATGCGGCTGATCCTAATCACACACATAATACAAATCATTTAAGTTCAAACGCTGCATTTTGGGCGCTGACTTCAGCCGTATCCTTTGCCGTGGGTGCAACTGCTTCGGCGATAGTCTCTTATATAAATAAAAAAAATATATGTTTACCGAAACCAAAAACACCCGATCCAGATTTACTTGCAGAAATAGAAGACATAGCAAATCTTTTAAAAGGTCAATGGTTGGGTTCTGCTGATGATAATACGGATCAAGTTAGAGCTTTTATTAAAGCGGTTGTTCAAACTGTGATTGAGGGAAGATATAAACCTGATGCAGATTTAAAAAGGCAACATGATTATATTACACATAGTCGTAATTCTGGTTCTGTTTCAAGTTCACGAGCACGTTTATTAGCTGATCCAGTCTATGATGCCGAAAAATTACCTTCTGCCCCCTCTGCGCCAATTGATTGGAGCAAAAGTTATGTGCCTAGCGCGCCTCCAGCTTCTTCAATGCGTTATCAAGGTGACGCTTTTTAAGGTAGACAATTTTAGATAAAAGGTAAAAAATAATAAATTAAATATAAATAACCGTGAAGTAATTTATTTTACTTCACGGTTATTACGCGAATGACGAGAAATTAGTTGATGTCATTTCATTTCGTGATACGAAACCTTAACATATTTCATCGTTCTGAAATTCTATCAATAAAACATCTCTAAGCGGCCTTCGAAAAGCCAATAAATTACAACGAATTTTCAGCATATATTTTCATTGCCGCCATTAAAAAATTTAACAAATCAGGATGAATCGCATCATAAAAAGCAACAAAATCAGGATGCGATTGATAGAGTTCACTTAATCCAATGTAAGTTTCTTTTGTTGGTGTCCAAAATTGTTTGGTCATCTCATAATGTTGATGAATTAATTGTTGAACAGCTTCACTTTCGGGACTTAATTTATTCGTCAAGGCATCGACTAAATTTTGATATAATTCATCGGCTTCTTTTTTATTCGCTAGCCACTTTTCTTTACTCCAATTTTTAACTTTATGCTTCATTTTTTCCATCATCTTTGGCGTAACGCCTTTTTCAATTAAATAATCTTCGTAAATTTTTTGCTTTTCATCTGTAAAGCCATCAAATATTTCTTCAAGTTTAATCATCGTTTTACCCTCTAAATGTGAGATTGTTTTGTCAATGGTCTTGATAAGATTTGTCATCCGACCAAGATCTTTTTGCAGAAGTTCTTTGTGAGATTGCAACGCTTTAATTTTGTCGAAATCTTGGCTACTTAGAACTTTCTGGATCTCATCTAAAGGAAAACCCAACTCGCGATAAAACAGTATTTGTTGTAATAATAATAGCTCGGCTTCTTCATAATAACGATAATTGTTATCACCATAATAAGCGGGTTTCAATAATCCAATTTCATCATAATAGCGTAGCGTTCTTGTGCTAATACCTGAGAGCTTTGCTAATTGATTTACTGTATAAGGCATGTTAATTTTCTCTCTAGTTGATGAGTTGAATATAGACTATGACGTCACGTTAAGGTCAAGCCTTAAAGTTGATTTAAAAATTGATTTAAATTATCGAGCGTTAATTCATTTTGTTGTGAAACAAGTTTATAAATATCTTTAGTAATACGTTTACCGATTTCGACACCCCATTGATCAAAACTATCAATTCCCCAAATAATACTTTCAATATAAGTTTTATGTTCATAAAGAGCGATGAGTGTGCCTAAAACGGTAGGGGTTAGTTTGTTAAAAAATAATATATTACTGGGCTTATTTCCAAGGATTTTTTGATGAGGTGTCGTGAGTTCATTACCGTGTACTAAGGCTTCAGCTTGAGCTAAACAACTGGCAATTAGCATATTATGATGGTGTTGTAATTCGTGTCTTGGTGAGAGAGGTAAAATAAAATCAACGGGAATGGTTTTTGTTCCCTGATGTAATTCTTGAAAGAATGCGTGTTGACTATTACAACCGATGTCACCCCAAATAATTGGCGCGGTGTGATAATCAACCAGTTCATTATCACAGGTGGTCGATTTACCATTGCTTTCCATAATTAATTGTTGGCAATACATGGGAAAAAGTTGCAGTGTTTCACTGTAAGGGACAATAGCTTGAGATTGGCAACCTAAAAAATTATTATTCCAAATTGAAATTAAGGCCATCATCGCAGGAATATTTTTTTCGAATGGTGTATTTAACACATGTTGATCGATTTCTTCAGCACCATTTAAAAGCTGTGTAAAAATATCATAACCAAAATTAATCATGATCGGCAAACCAATTGCTGACCACAAAGAATAGCGACCGCCAATCCAAGGCCAAATGGGAAAAATATTTTCAGGTAAAATACCAAACGCTATCGCTTCTTCAGTATTATCCGTAATCGCAATCATTTGTTGTTCGATTAATGCTTTTTCATGTAACCATTGTTTTGCTGTTTCGGCATTTAATAAAGTTTCTGCAGTATAAAACGATTTTGATGAAACGATAAATAGCGTGGTATCAGGATTTAAATGTTCAGTCACATTTTTAAAAACATACCCATCAACATTGGCAATAAAATGACAGTTTAAAGTCGTATTTTTAAAGGGTGCTAATGCGTTAATGGCGAGTCTAGGTCCTAAATCAGAACCACCGATACCAATGTTCACGATATCTGTAACCACTTTACCCTTCCCACCACGATAAAGGTGTTGTCGTAATGTTTCTGATAATGCCCGCATTTTTTCTCGACATGTTTTGATTAAGGGTAATATATTTTCATCATCAACTAAAATGGATTTATTACTCGAATCTCTAAGTGCCGTGTGTAGTGCGGGCCTGTTTTCGGTGAAATTGACTTTTTCGCCTAAGAATAATTTTTCGATGTGTGATTTTAACTGACAAGCATTGGCTAAATGCGTTAACAGTTGAATTGTTTCATCTTGGATAAATTGTCTGGAATAATCAAGACAAATCGATTTGGTGGATAGCATATAGTTAGTTTGTCGATGAGGATTCATGGCAAAAAAAGCAGAGATATGTTGGTTTTTAATTTTTTGATAGTGCGCTGATAATGCTTGCCATTCCTTGCGTTCAGTTAGTTTACTCATAATATTTCTTCCAATGAAATATTATTTTGCTGAATAAATTCACTTAATTTTTTCTTAAAAAGCGGTCCTAATTCTGGGTGAAAGGTAGCATAAAATAATGTGGCTTCCAGATAACCTAATTTTTGGCCGCAATCAAATCGTTTACCATCGATCGGCATGGCATTAATGGTTTCGAACTCAATTAATTTTGCGATAGCATCGGTTAATTGGATTTCATTGCCTTTATCCGCATGGGTTTGTTCTAACAAATTAAAAATTCGAGGTGTTAAAATATAGCGACCGACGACACCTAAATTAGAGGGCGCTTCATGTTGTTTGGGTTTTTCTGCAATATTATTGATCGGGAAAAACTCACCTTCTTTGTGATTAGCGGCAATAATACCATAACGTTCGGTATCTTTGGGTTGAACTTTTTCGACAGCAATAATTGATTCACCGGTTTCTTGAAAATATTCAACCATTCGTTCAAGACAAATTTTATTTTTACTATGGATTAAATCATCAGCGAGTAAAATTGCAAAGGGTTCATCACCCACAACATTTTTAGCACATAAAATCGCATGTCCGAGACCTAATGCTTCTTTTTGTCTAACATAGGTGCAAGATACATTAGTTGGTAAAATATTTTGGACGATGGCGAGGAGATCAGTTTTGTTACGCTCAATTAGTTTTGCTTCTAATTCATAACTTGAATCGAAATGATCTTCGATTGCGCGTTTATGTGTGCTGGTGACAAAAATAAGTTCGGTTATTCCAGCTTGAATGGCTTCTTCGGCTGCGTATTGAATAAGCGGCTTATCAACAATGGGCAACATTTCTTTCGGATTCGCTTTTGTTGCAGGTAAAAATCTTGAACCTAAACCTGCAACAGGAAAAACTGCTTTCCGAATTTTCCTCATTCCTTCCTCTCCATTTTAAACTTAATACCCATTCCCATGGCAAGCCCTTTGTTGCTTGCACATTGACAGTGACTTATCAGAAATCAGAGCGGCTCGACGCTCTGATTTTTAAGCCACGACCAATACTATAATAATCAATACCCATCGCTTGTAACGTATCTGGATGATATAAATTCCGACCATCAAAAATAACAGGATAGTTTAACTGCTGTTTTATTCTATTAAAGTCAGGGTTTTTGAATTCTTCCCATTCGGTAACGATGACAAGCGCATCAGCGCCTTCTAAAGCATCATCACAATTTTTAGCAATTGTAAAATTATCATGTGGTCCAATAATATTTTTTGCAACTTGGTTTGCAATCGGATCATAAGCTTGCACTTTTGCATTCGCAGCTAAAAGTTGATTGATGACCGTTAACGAAGGGGCTTCTCGCATATCATCGGTATTGGGTTTAAATGCGAGTCCCCAAAGTGCAATGGTTTTTCCCGTTAAATTCTGCTTAAAATAGTCATTTATTTTTTCAAATAATTTTTCTTTTTGTAATTGATTAATTTGTTGGACACTATTTAAAATTTTACTGTCATAAGCGTGCGATTCAGCCAAATGACAGAGGGCTTTTACATCCTTCGGAAAACAAGAACCACCATAACCACAGCCAGGATTAATAAAGTTAAAACCAATTCTCGCATCACTTCCTATGCCAATCCGCACGTGTTCGATATCTGCACCTACTTTTTCGGCAATATTACTTAATTCATTCATTAAACTGATTTTTGTGGCGAGCATGGCATTTGCCGCATATTTTGTTAATTCACTTGAGCGAATATCCATGATAATTATTTTATCGTCATTAGGATTTATGGGTTGATAAAGCGTTTTAAATTGCTTGGCAACTTGCTCATTAGCAACACCCACAACAATACGATCGGGTTCCATAAAATCATTAATGGCTGAACCTTCGCGTAAAAATTCTGGATTGGATGCGACATGAAATTCGATATTTTTTTGCCGATGGGTTAATTCAGTCGCGATAATATTTTTAACTTTATCTGCGCTACCAACAGGCACCGTCGATTTAGTGACGATGGTTGCAATGTGTTCGAGATGTTGACCAATCGTTTTCGCCACATCGAGTACATATTTGAGATCGGCTGATCCATCTTCATCACTCGGTGTGCCCACAGCGATAAATAACATTTCACTTTGCGATATCGCGACTTTCGGATCAGTTGTAAACATTAAACGTTTTAATTGAAGATTGCGTGCAATCATTTGTTCTAGATCGGGTTCATAGATTGGGATAATACATTGATTTAAAGTTGAAACTCTTTTTTCATCGACATCAATGCCACAAACATGATGTCCCAATTCAGAAAGACAAGCTGCCGTGACTAAGCCAACATACCCACATCCAAATACCGTTATATGCAATTGAGATCTCATTAAAAAATATAAAGTTAAGCGATGATAAAGAAATTTTTGTGACTCGGCAAATCTTGTTATACTGCAACCCTTTGAACTAGGATAGGGCGAGCGGAATGAAAATTTTGCTAACGGGCGCAGCTGGATTTATTGGTTTTCATTTAGCCCAACAATTATTGCAATTGGGTCATCATGTCGAAGGAATTGATAATTTAAATGATTATTATGATGTTCAATTAAAAAAAGATCGTCTCCAACAATTAAGTCGTCATGAGTCTTTTAATTTTCATCATCAAGATATTGCCTGTCAATCCGAGCTTTTTGATTTAATGAAAAATGCAGCGATAGAAATTATTATTAACCTTGCCGCTCAAGCGGGTGTTCGTTATTCAATCTCGCATCCTGAAAGTTATATTCAAACGAATTTAGTCGGTTTTGCAAATATTCTAGAAGCGGCTCGCCAATTTAAGATTAAACATTTAATTTTTGCCTCATCGAGTTCTGTTTATGGTGCGAATTCTTCGACACCTTTTAAAGAATCACAACACACCGATCATCCCGTTTCACTTTATGGTGCAACAAAAAAATCAAATGAAATGATGGCGCACAGTTATGCCAGTTTATTTAATATTCCTATGACAGGGTTACGCTTTTTTACGGTTTATGGTCCTTGGGGACGACCTGACATGGCGTATTTTAAATTTACTAAAAATATTTTAGCCGGTAACGCAATTGATGTTTATAATCATGGCAACATGCAACGAGACTTTACTTATATCGATGATATTGTTAGCGGTATTATTGGTTGTCTTAATCATTCGGCAAGGCCTGCGAATTATTTTGATAAAGCTAATCCAAATCCAGCCATTAGTTACGCCCCTTATCGCATCTATAATATTGGTAATACCAAAACGGTTAAACTCATGGATTTTATTCAGGCGATTGAAAAAGCTTGTGATAAAAAAGCAATACTTAATCATTTGCCCATGCAAGCAGGTGATGTGTTAGCAACACATGCCGATGTGAGTTTACTACAATCATTATGTGATTATCATCCAACGACGGATATTGAACAGGGCGTATTGCACTTTGTGAAGTGGTATCGAAATTATTATGGAAAATAAAAAAATTAACTGGGTTTTGTTACCACTCATTATTCTTTTTACTTTTTGTTTGCGCTTACTTTATCAATGGCATTTTGGTTGGCATGACTATTTAAGCTGGGCCAATCAATATTACTATGGGCCAATGACGAAAGGATTTTTAGAGATGGCAAAGCGTTGGCTTCAGCCAAAACCTTATACTTCAATTGCCTATCCGCCAGGCTATATTATTTTTTTAGCATGCTTTAAATATTTTCACATTCATAATTTACAAATGATGCGGCTCACACAAAATATTATGGCGAGCCTTGCCATCATTCCATTATATTTTATTTTACATTGGCAGAATTTTCGAAATAAAATAATGCTGGTTTCTTTAATTTTTTATGCCATGTGTCCTTTGTTTATCGTGTCTTCGGCCAATTTACTGTCTGAATGGATTTCCATTATCATCATCATTTTGACATTATATTTTTTAGTCTTATCAAGTCGTGTCGAAGGCACTAAACAAATTTTTTCGTTATTAATTTGTGGCCTCATCATTGGTGTTGGGGCATTGTTTCGCCCAGATTTAATCTTGCTTATCTTTTTGGGATTTTTGTGGTTAATCTTAAATTATAAACAGTATCGATTTTTATTATTAAAATTTTTTGCCTTGGGGATATTATTTTTTGCCGTTATTTTTTCTTGGGGCGTTCATAATTATAAGGTTCATCATCATTGGATTTTTACATCCACCAGTGGTGGCAATACACTTTATGAAGGTTTAGGTGAAATTCAAAATCCCTATGGTTATGTGACGAGTGACAAGGTGATGAGTGAGTTAGCGAAAAAAATGGGAACAGATTTTCACTCTACCAAAGCAAATCAGTATTTTAAATCACAATATATCGAAGCTTGGAAACAGCATCCTGGATATGTTGTAAAAGTAATTTTATATCGTTGGGTAAAAATTTTGTTTCCCTATACTTCAATCAATCATTATCCGCATTTACGATGGGTGTTATATCCAATATTTGCTATGGCATTGGTTTTATTTTTGTTGGCAATTATTATTTATCGCAAGCAAAAAACGATATTATTTATTCTTTTATTGCCGATGTGTTATGCCATGTTAAGTATCGGATTAGTTCATTATGAATTGCGCTATGTTGTTTATGCGTTTTTGAGTTATCTCTTTGCGTTTGCATTCATACTAGAAAAATATGCACAAAAAAGAGCTGGTCCTACTTTATAACACCTGTGTATAATCAGCCAATTTATGATGGAAGACATGACATGATTTCTGTATTAGCGCCACTGTATAATGAAGAAGATAATGTAAAACTGCTCATAGAAAAATTATTTAAAGTACTGAAAACGCTCGATAAACCTTTTGAAGTTATCTTAGTGAATGATTGTTCGAGCGATGATACACCGGCAAGACTCAAAAAAGCAGCTGAATTATATAGTGAAATTAAAGTCATCAACTTACGTCGAAACAGTGGGCAAACTGCGGCGATGATGGCGGGAATTAAATATGCGAAAGGCGATATTATTATTCCTATCGATGGCGATTTACAAAATGATCCGGAAGATATTCCACGTTTATTAAATAAATTAGATGAAGGCTATGATGTCGTTTCAGGTTGGCGCAAAGATAGAAAAGACAAAGCAATTCGTCGTAATTTTGTGTCACGTGTGGCGAATAAAGTGATTTCTTGGATTTCAGGTGTGAAATTACATGATTATGGTTGTTCACTTAAAGCTTATCGCAAAGATGTCATTAAAAACGTTCGACTCTACGGCGAAATGCATCGTTTTATTCCTATCTATGCGAGTTGGCATGGTGCTAAAGTGACTGAAATTCCCGTGCAGCATCACCCTCGTATTCATGGCAAATCGAAATATGGTTTAGAACGCATATTTAAAGTTATTCTTGATTTAATTGTTGTTAAATTCATGGATCGTTATTTTACAAAACCCATGTATTTGTTTGGGGGCTTTGGTTTATTTTGTTTTGTTGCTGCATTTTTAGTTGGCTTTGTGTGTTTATATTTAAAATTTTTACATCGCATGTCTTTTATTACGACACCTTTGCCCCTTTTGTGTGTCACGTTATTTCTTATTGGCTTCATGAGTATTTTAATGGGGTTGTTAGCAGAAATCATTGTTCGAACGTATTTTGAATCACAAAATAAAGATGTTTATTCCGTTCGAGATTCAATTAATACGGATGAAGAGTGAGAATTAATTCGTGTGTGGGTTAACGGGCTTTATTGGTTCTGGCAATTTAACAATACTAAAAAAAATGACAGACAGCCTTTCTCATCGTGGCCCTGATAGTGATGGCACCTATCAAGATGGTCAGGTTTTTTTAGGACATCGTCGATTAGCCATTATCGATATAGCCGGTGGTCAACAACCGATGGCAGATGGTTCCGGTGATTTCGTGATTATCTTTAATGGTGAAATTTACAATCATATTGAATTGCGTCAACAATTAAAAAAACTGGGTCATCATTTTAACAGTGATCATAGTGACACAGAAGTGTTACTTCATGGTTATAAGCAATGGCGACAAGATTTACCTGCAAAATTAAACGGCATGTTTGCTTTTGTTATTTATGATAAAAAAAATCAAACCCTGTTTATGGCGCGTGATCGTTATGGTCAGAAACCATTGTATTATGCTAAACAAGGTGACTTATTTATTTTTGGTTCTGAATTAACAGCTTTATTTCAGCATCCGAGTTATAAAAAAGAAATTAATTTATTAGCGCTTAAAAAATATTTTGCCTACGGTTTTTTACCGGCGCCGCATTGCCAATATCAAAATACGTTTAAATTACCGGGCGGGCATTATTTGCATTATGATATAAAAAATCAGGTTTATGATACCAAAGCTTACTGGCAATTTAATATTGAAATCGATCACAGATTTAACGAACGAAGTGAAGCCGATATTTGTGAAGAGTTGCGCTTTTTATTAAAACAAAGTGTCAGAAGGCGATTGATGAGCGATGTGCCAGTGGGGTTGTTTTTAAGTGGCGGGCTAGATTCAAGTAGCGTGTTAGCCTTTGCTTCAGAATTAAATCCAGAGATCAATTCATTTGCCATAGGCTTTCAAGAAAAATCCTATGATGAATCAGTCTATGCGAAAGAAATGGCAGATTACTTTCAAGTGACTCATGCTGAAAAAATATTATCTATAGAAAAATCGAAAGAATTAATTAATCCTATTTTGACAAAATTAAATGAACCATTAGCTGATCCTTCGATATTACCGACTTTTTTAGTGAGTGAATTTGCTGCCAAAAAAGTTAAAGTGGTATTAGGGGGCGATGGAGGAGATGAATTATTTGCAGGTTATGATCCCTTTAAAGCTTTAAACTTAGCAAAATGGTATCAAACCTTAGTGCCCAAATTGTGTCATAAGGGATTTCAATCATTAGCTCAATTACTACCTGTTTCTGCTAAAAATATGAGTTTCGATTTTAAAATTAAACGATTACTTAAAGGCTTGGCTTATCCCGAACATTTATGGCATCCAGTGTGGATGTCGCCTTTAAGTGAAGGAGATATTTCAGATTTATTCAATGAAAAAATTCATGCAGAAGAATTATATCAAGATGCCATTGATGCTTGGTTTAACAGTTCTGCTGATAATATTTATGATAAAAGTTTAGAGTATTTTACACGATTTTATTTACAAGATGATATTTTAACTAAAGTCGATAGGGCCTCTATGATGGTTTCCTTGGAATGTCGCGCACCGTTTTTGGATATTGATTTGGCTAACTTTGTGAGAAAGCTGCCTTATCAATTTAAATATCGGCACGGCACGACTAAATATATTTTAAAAAAAGCCATGCAACCATTACTGCCTAAACACATTATCAAAAGACCCAAAAAAGGTTTTGGGATCCCGTTGACTCATTGGTTACGCGATTTTCCGAATAATCCGCCTGTTGCCTCTATTGCCAATAGTAATCAAGCATTTGTGCAAAATAAATGGCAAGAGCATCGCCAAATAAAAGCCGATCATAAATTATTTTTATGGTCATGGTTGGTCGCAGACGTTCAATTTAATCAAGGGAAATTATGTTAATCACCGCTATTATTTTAATGTTTCAAATTTTATTTGTAGTCAGTGCTAATTTATTGGTGAAAGTGGGTGCTGTTAAAGCCAATGAAACGTCAAATGGATGGCTCGATTTTTTTAATAATTATTTAATAAGCGGTATCATTTTTTTTGGACTTTCTTTTATTACAATGATTTTTTTACTTAAGCGATTACCGTTAAATTTAGCCCAGGCTTATCTCTCGCTACAATATGTTGCGGTGACGCTTGCGGCTTATTTTATTTTAAAAGAATCCATATCTAAAACAGCATGGCTTGGTATTTTATTAATAGCAGGTGGTGTTATTATTGTGGGGAAAACCGTTGCTTAGTCTTAGAAATATGGCTTTATTTTGTTTGATGATTTTTATGACAGTGAGTGCAAATTTGCTCATTAAAACAGGCACGCTGGCTTCGAATCATTCTCATCATCTTATTGATTTGATTAACTGGAAGATATTTTTTGGTTTAGGATCGTTTGGTGTGGGTGGATTATGTTTAATATTTTTAATGCAGCAGTTACCATTAAATATCGTCCAAGCAGTGAATACGCTGCAATATGTGGCGGTGATTTTAGCCGCTGCCATGATTCTTCATGAATCAATTCCATTAACAAGATGGCTTGGTATTTTTATGATACTGCTCGGTATTTTTATTATTGGTTTTTCTCAAAAGAAAGCCTAGTTAATTTTAAAAAATATATCATTTCAATAAAATTTTTTATCATCATGCCATGTTTATTATTTTATATAATTAAGTTGTAAACTAAGTTTACTTTTTAATGCTTAAGATCTATTTTTATGAGAATGAACAACATCTACAACAATCGATACCTCTCCAGCTCTTTTACGCTCTTCTTGAGCCGATCTAGCTTTACCTGCTCTTAATTCCTGTAATATTCCATTCAAATCAAAACCAGGCACAGATAATTTGACATATTCTTGAACTTTTGAAATTCTGAGCGGAACACTTTCTAAAAAAGTCTTGATGGCTATTGATTGTGGTGACCAGGCTCTTATATGCTGAATGTTAGAATAGAGTTCATGCATCGTGTTAAATACAATTAAATATATTATTGCAAATCTTATATCTGCTGAGCTATTGTTAAGTATTTCAGGACATGAACGAAATCCTTGTATCGCTGAAAAGGAATTAAAAGCACTTTTCAAATCCCCAACCAATCCAGGGATTTTAAACTTTGAGGTTTTTTCATCCTGTAGTTTTCTAACAATATTTGCCATTTCAGAAACTTTGCTAGCATAATCTTGAGTGACAAAATTTCCAACATCATCTTGTATAACTTGTTCCGTGAGTTCCTGAGTACACTCCTCAAAAGCTAGAATTAACTCACCACAAATATAGATGACGCTGTCAAAATTTCCAAGCTTATAATATTGAGCTGCTTCCAATGAGTCTTTTTTAGTGTCAAGACATTTCTTGTAAGTGCTACTAATTAACAAGCGTATTTCATTAGAGATAGGTTGTGATTGACTAAGCATAATCGAACACTTCTTAAAAACTTATTATTATAATTCATTAACATATTCTACCACTTTATTAGTAATTAAATTAACCGATATTTTTATCAATATTTATGTAAAGTCATTAGTTAAGCAGAGTGATGGACATGAAATCCAACTGCGCGATGTTAGGTGGAAGACTTTAACTTTTAGTAAATTTATTAAGACTCGTTTGAGCATATTCATATTCAATAAACTGTTTTAATAAAGATTCATCAACTAAAATCGCATCTCGCCAAGCACAAAAAGGGTAAAGCCCTTCACCAAAAGCATGGTAATAAAAAAGTTGCGGATCAGTACTAAAATACTCGAGTGCCTTACTAAAATCACTTAAACCCTTTATGCCGTTATTTAAACAAATCGGCATCATATGAAAAACAAGATCAGATACCCACGGTGTGCCTGATATTTCAAACATTGTATTATCACGAAATCCAGATGTTGCCTTTATTGAATGGCCTAATTCATAGTTAAAATAGTATCCGACGTGATCATATTTTGTTGCTGATTGGGGGCTATCTACTCGATACACAAAGAAACGATGACTACTATGAACTCTCATACTCAATTCTTGCTCGGTAATGACTGAATGGTAAAAAGCAGTAGTTTCTGGTGGTCGCAGGATATAATGATGAATTAAGTACGAGCTATCAATTGGATGTGAATAAAGTGTTGAAGGTTTAGGCCAGTAACCAAGGTTAGTCCTAGGCTCACCACGAAGTTTTTCTGTTTGCAAATCTTTGGCACCTAAATCTAATAATGTTCGAATTATATCAGTTTGCCTAAATATACAAGCCCAATGTAATGGCGTTAAACCTCGGTCATCAGCAACCTCAATTGAATCAATAATTTTAGGATGATTTAATAATGCCGCAACAACTGAAAATGCGCCTGTTTTAAGGGCAAATAATAAGGGCGTATTATTAAATGCCCCTCTACTATTAATTAATTGGCCATTGATATCGCTATTGATTAATGCGATGGCTTCATCATGATTACCTTTTTGAATAGCATTATGTAAATCATTGTTTTTAACGTAAAGATGATGCGTTAATGCAGTAATATCGCGACTAATTACACTCATGGATTTTACTTATTTTAGTATTTTTATTATTGTAAAGGACAATACCCTAAACAAAGTGATTTATCAATTGGAATTCATATTATTAATTTAAACTTTACTGAGATTTATGATTATAAAGATCTAGGTATCCAAAATAGATTGTTATCTAATTAAATAATTTTAAGTTCGTATTATTTTGGTTTTGCTATATAACTGTTTTTACTATCGACAATCATCCGAAAATAACACGAATGGGATTATTTAAAAAAAATTTCCTCATCAGGAAAATGAGTTTGTTGCTAATATTCCCTAAAATTATCAATTCAAAAGAGAAAGATTATTTCTGATTATGAAATACAATCTGAGTTCTATAACATATTCTATCAGCAAATTATTGCTGAAGCTCAAGCAAAAATAAAAACGTTAATTTCACAAAAACAATTTGATCACTTACAGCGAATGACTCATAAGAAAGAAGATAAATTAGCACATTTCATGCAACAATTACTTGATATAAAGCATATTATGTATCAAGCAGATGAAATAAGAGAAAAAGGATTGGTGCGTTGTGGTGAATATGTGGGTTCAACAATTGCAGATTTATTAACATACTATTCAGCAGAGGGTAGAACCATCAAAATAAGCCATTAAATTTACTAGGTAAAATCACAATGATTTTACTTAATGAGAATTATAAATTTTCTATATTCCGTAATTATTTTAGCCAATTTTAATCTATACTTTTAAATGAAGTTAATAAATAAAAATAAGTATTAGATTATGCCAAAGAAAAAGAATCCAGCAAAAAGCCAACTTATTGCAGAACAAAGAAGAAGACAAGGGTTGCATGAGGCAAGAATAAAAGCGGATAGAGACCATAGTTCTTCACGGTTTTTATTGTGTGCGAATGCAGATAAAACGACGAGCCTACTTTTTGTATTGTTAATTTTGGGTTCGCATGTGGCAAGTGCAAGCGCCGCTATTGAATCTCAGCGAACAAAAGAGATGCGTCGTGATGCTTCAAAAATATGTCGTGAAAAAACTAAAGAATTGACAGTCCAAAATAGACCGCCATCAGGAAGAGTAACGGTTTATCAGGGGAGGGCGATGCCATTTTGTTATGCTAGAATCGCGGAGCAGTTAAGTAGATCTGGAAATTTACAAGAAATTCAAATTAGCGCTAGTGATCAATGTAGCGAAGAACTCGAAAAATTTAATACATGGTCTAGCCAATATCTAAGTATGGATAAAACAGCGTTTTTGGAATGGCGAAGTGAATTAGAAGCGCATCAGATACAAATAAGTGAAACACAAACTGAAATATATAATATATTTCGCGAGCAGATTCTTGCTGAGGCACAAGAAAAAGTAAAAACGTTAACGTCTAGGACGCAATTTGATCACTTACAAAGAATGACTGATGAAAGAGTGCAAAAACTCAGCCATGTTATGCAACAATTACTTAAGATCAAGCGTATAATGTATCAAGCTGCTGAAATAAAAAAGCAAGGTCAAGCACGCTGTGGCGAATATTCGTTTTCATCGATTGCAGATTTACTAAAACATTTTTCGGATCGGGGTCAAACTATAAAAATTCAATTGCTCACTGCTGAGGCACATCCTTCTGCCGATCACGTTTTTTTACTTTTAAATAGTAGCTTAGATGATGTATCCATTAAACCAAAAGATAGTAGTGATGCAGCGAAAAAGCTAGCTGCTGAAGAAATAGCACGATTAAAATTGGATGGTGATATTTGTGATCCGTGGAATATTCAAACAGATGGACAAGGATTTTATAGAAGAGCCTCTTTAACCGATGATCCTCTCTATGATGAGCGCGCAAATTGGGATTCTTTACGATTAGAATCCATTTCGCTAAACTTTGACGTAAAAGGCTTACCTCATTATGTGGTTAAGCATATTGATGATCAATTAGCGTCAGTTGGGTTACAACGATTTACACCGAGTGGTATGCCTGTACGAAAACAAAGCGATACCACTAGAGACATGGATAGTAGTTGTAGTCAAGATGGTCGTTGTGTTCGTCATTATAAAAAATAAAAATTTCGATATGACTATTTATTCTAGACAAAATAATTGATCACTTCAGCAATAAGAAATCATTGATTAAAGTTCATCATGAAATAAACGTTTTCCACCATAAACTTAAATTTAATAAATACCAAACTTGTGGCCCTTGTTTCGTGGCGATGAGTTTATCAATTTCAGCTTTATTAAAATAATCTGTTTGCTTGCAGAAGTCATTTAATTCGGTTTTTGCCCAGCTACCTAATTTATCAAAAAACCATTCATAAACTGGCACGCCAAATCCTTGTTTTTTGCGATCGATAAGTTGATCGGGAATTAAACCACGGACGGCTTTTTTAAGAATGTATTTTGAAATGCCTTTGTGTGTTTTAATTTTGCTAGGAATACTCATCGCCAGTTCGACAAATTTGTGATCTAAAAAAGGCACACGTGCTTCAAGCGAAACACCCATACACATTTTATCGACGCGCATTAATAATAATTCGGGTAAACGATAATTTAAATCAACATAACTCATCCAATTTAATGTGGATTTTTCGTGTGCGTGATTTAAAAAATGAGAATATAAATTGGCTAAGACATCCCAGCCTGTATTATGTTCAAATTTCTTCGCTAAACGCGGTGATAATAATTGTTGTTTTTGTGTTTTGTAATAGGCTTCAGCACCACCCCAAAAAATGGGCACATTATTAATAGAGCGACGAAGTAATTCATATTGAACCGTGTGGGTTTTATGGCCTAATTTTAAAAGAGAACTAGTGAGATACTGTAATGGTTTGCTGCCAGGTATATTACTTAATTGTTGTAAACGCAGTTTTGCTTTCCAACTTTGATAACCCCAAAATAATTCATCTGCGCCTTCGCCTACTTGACACACTATCGTGCCATTATCTCTTGCTAATTTTGCAACATAGTAAACAGGGACACAAACAGGATCAGCAATGGGTTCATCTTGCAGTTTGACCATTTCAGGTAAAAAAGAAATTAAGTCATCAATATTCAATCGTTTTTCGTGATAATTTGCTTGCACGGTATCTGCCATGAGTTTGGCATAATGTAATTCATTTTTATAACTAGCATAATCATTGTCGTAGCCAATCGAAAACGTATTAATGGTTTTACCATCTTTGGCAAATAGTGCTGCATTGGTACTGGAGTCAATGCCGCCTGATAAAAATACACCGACGGGCACATCGCTTTCTTTGCGTAATTTAACGGCGGTTTCTAATTCTTGGCGAAGTAGACAGGCAATATCATCATGGCTTAACTTGTTTAAGGGTTGAGTGTGATCCCAGACATCCCAATATTTATGAGTAGTGATATCGCCATGTTGATTTATTTTCATCCAAGTGCCACAAGCAAGTTTATGAATGCCTTGAAATAATGTATCAGGTGCGGGTGTTGTTAAGAATGAAAGATAATAAAATAAATTTTCTTCATTCATATTTCGTGGTTGGTCCGGATCTTTTAATAAGGCTTTTATTTCTGATGCGAAAGTTAGACGCTGATGGTGCTGGCTAAAATACAAAGGTTTGATACCAATTCTATCACGGACTAACCAGAGTGTTTTTTCACGTTTATCATAAATAGCAAATGCAAACATGCCTCGAAATTTTTCGATACACTCGATGCCCCACGTTGCAAATGCTTGTAATAAAACTTCGGTATCAGAGTGATCGCTTCGCCAATGGGTGACACCGAGTTCTATTAATTCTTGTCGGATGGCGCGATGATTATAAATTTCGCCATTATAAGTTAACACAAAATTACCACAATGACTTTGCATAGGTTGCGCGGCATGCTCCGATAAATCAATAATCGATAATCGCCTATGTCCAAAACCTATTTTTTTATCATCGCTAATCCATGTGCCAAAACCATCTGGGCCACGTAAATAAAGGCTATCACGCATGGGATTAAGATAATCTTCGGTAATAGCAAAATCATTAAAAGCATAACAACCAACGATTCCACACACGATTTAATTTCCTATCAAAAATTGTTCCACAGTATTGGCAATTCGCGTTGCTTGAATTTGTTGCCAAAGTGGAATAGGGGATTGTCCTGTCGTTAAAATCGATTCTGCAAACGCTTTTAATTCGTTAAATTGTCCTTTATCGATAATGCGATTATTAATAGGTTTAATATTTTCGCCTTTAACCGTGAGTGATTTATAGTCTTCCATTAAAATGACTTTACCATCGACAAAAATTTCCATGCTTTCTTTGGGATGTGATTTGTTGCCCATTGCAGTGTAAATTAAATTCGCAATTGAGCCATCGTTAAATGTGATGGTGGCGGAAAAATTATCACTGGCTAAATAATAATTATCATTGGGTTCTATGCTAACTGCCGTAATAGATGTGGCGTTGGCATTGGTTAAATAAGTGAATAAATCATAAATGTGACAAGCTTCACCACGATTTCGGCCACCACCTTCTTCACCATGGACCCAATGTGTTTTATCGATAAAGCCGGCATTCATGCGGTAATTGATGATCATAGGGTGATGACGTTTTAATGTGATTTTATTAACTTGTTGCATAAGCGGAGAAAATCGACGATTAAAACCCGTTAATAAAATCGGTGAGTTATCGGAAGTTTTGAAAAATGTTTCGATGTGATCAAGCTCTTCATTTGTTAATGCTAAAGGCTTTTCAACTAATACATGCTTGCCTGCTTTTAATGCGGAAATGACCATTTCCGCATGAGTATGATGCCGAGTACAAATAATCACTGCATCGGTGTTTTCATCATTTAATAATTGTTGATAATCGGTAGTAGCAATATGTGCCTCATATTGTTTAGCGACAGATTTTGCATTATGTCCTGTGCGTGAGTTAATCGCGTAAATTGTAAATTGTTGTTTAAGTTTTTCGAGATTCGGTAAATGCATGGTTTTGGCAAAGCTACCCGCACCAATGATGCCGATATTTATTTTATCTTTATTTAAGGGGTTCGTGTTTGTTGTAATAACATGCGTATCTAAATTGCCTTGATCTGGATAGCTCAGTAATACTAATAAAGGTTTGGGTGATAAGACATTGATGTCGCTATAGGCTTTTGAAGCTTCGGTGATAGGATATGTTTTACTGATAAGTGATTTAATATCAATTTTATGTTGTTGACAAAGTGAAAGATATTCTTGCATATTACGATTTTCAGTCCAGCGCACATAGGCGAAAGGATAATCAACACCACCTTCTTCGTATTGTTCATCATAACGGCCAGGCCCATAAGAACACGAAATTAAAAAATCAATTTCTTTGGCGTAAAAGTCAGCGCGAGATAAATTTAAACCGACATCACCAACTAATACAACCCGCCCTTTTTTGCGACACATTTGAAAACTTTGGCTCACTATTTTATCTGAAGCACTTGCGGCCGTAATAATGACGCCATCCGCGCCTTGACCATCGGTTAATCGATAAATTTCTGCAAGGTCACTTTCACTCTCAATAGTTAAACCATGCGCCATACCAAAATTTTTGGCGGTGGCAATACGCGAAAGATCTAAATCGATACCAATGACTTTCACACCATTAGCTTGTAATAATTGCACGGTTATTTGTCCGAGAATACCCAATCCTACAACAACAAAGGTTTCTCCCAACGTTGGATTAGCTCGTCTAACACCTTGCATCGCAATGCTGCCTAAAGTGACCGTGGAAGCCACATCAAAATCTAGCGTCGAAGGTATTTTGACGGCTAAGTTTCGAGGGACGCTAACGACATTTGCATGAAAAGCGCATTGGGCACCAGCACACGCAACGTGATCGCCAACTTTAATATCGGTAATGTTTTCACCTACTTCAATGACTTCACCCGCACAAGAATAACCACTCGGCACACCATTATCGAGCATGCCTTTAATCACTTTATGGGTGCGAAGAATGCCGTTTGTTGCCATCATTTTAAGGGCTTTTTTTGCATTATGTGGTTGTTTTAAGGCGCGTTTCCAAAGTGGCATTTTAGATAATGAAACATTATTCATTTCCGTACCAATTGAGATGCAGGAATATTTCACTTCCACTAAAATTGTGTTGTTACTAACGAGTGGGGCTGGAATATCTTCGACAACCGCTTGTCCTTTTTTCACTAATACTTGTTTCATTCTGGATCCTCGAATCTTGCTGGCGACAAAGCTCTAATGGGTGAGCAGCCGAATAATTTAAGTTGGGCAGAATCTTAGCGTAATTACAGTTAATTTAGAAGGTAAATGCTTGTTGATGTATAATGCTCTCTTTTTTTTATCCGGATTCGAAGGCGCAAGTTGGTGCTTATTATTGGATGTACAAAAATGTTGCAAACAGGTATTTTAGGTAAAATTCGGCGCGGTATCAAAAAACCACCACGGGTGATATTGCATCGCGTGCTCGATATCACGAAAGCACAAGTGAATCGTTTTATTATTCCTTTTGAAAAATGGTTTTTTACTAAAAATAAATTATTAAATCTACTGAAAGCAGAATCATTAGCAACTCTTTGGCAGCAATTAGGTGAAGCGGATTATTTGATTCCCTTTTTAGATCTAAAAATATATCAGCAACAAGCAGCGCATGAAATAACTCGATTACAAGACTACGCCACGAAAGCCATGGCAAATCAAATTAATTTATTGGGAACGGGTTGGATTAATTTGGGTGATAAGATTGACTGGCATAAAGATTATAAAACAAATGTCAAATGGCATAACCGCTATTATCGTGATATTTCTTATGTGAATTTT
>CAYGUK010000044.1:26380-30540 GCA_964352985.1 uncultured Legionellales bacterium | reverse complement strand
GTATTTCAAAATTACGCGCTTTATCCTCACATGACAGTTTTTCAAAACATGGCTTATAGTTTAAAAATGCGTGGTCACAAACGAAAAGTGATTAAAGAAAGAGTCATGTTAGCAGCCGAAATGCTGCATTTAGAACCTTATTTAAATCGAAAACCGCGTGAGCTTTCTGGGGGGCAAAGACAACGAGTAGCCATGGGCAGAGCAATAGTTCGCAAACCAAAAATATTTTTATTTGATGAACCTTTATCAAATCTTGATGCTACATTAAGAGTTAAAATGCGTTTACAATTAAAATCAATTCAACAACAATTTAATACCACAAGTATTTATGTCACGCATGATCAAGTCGAAGCCATGACATTAGCTGATAGAATGATTGTGCTAAATGAAGGTAAAGTTCAACAAATTGGAACACCCTTAGAAATTTATGATAAACCGGCGAATATGTTTGTGGCTGGATTTATTGGCTCACCTGCAATGAATTTTATTCCAGCAAATGTCGTCAATGATGGTTATGTGTTATCCATTAAGCAGAATCAACTTAACTTAGAAACGCCACTTAATAATGAGGATAAAGTAATTGTTGGCATTAGACCGGAGCATTTAGCGATAGCTAGAACTGATAGATATCATTTTCAAATTATTGTGGAATGGATAGAAGCGTTGGGCGCAGATACCATGATTTATGGTAAAATTCCCGACACTGAAACGAAAATTGTTTTACGCCAACCAGGTTATCAGCATTATACTTCCGGAAAAATCTTGAATCTAACAATGATGTTGGGTGAAATCCATTTATTTGATGAAGTCGAACATACAAGAATTAAAGTGTAAATTTTTTTTAACTGATGATAAAAATGGATTATTTAATTGCTACAGAGAGATTGTTTGTTTCCATATTATTTTGTTTTTGTGAAACCAGAACCATTGAAATATAAGTACCAAGCGCAACAACACTTGGCCAGATAAATATAATACTAAAATGATGAGTTAATTGATAAAGCCAATTCTCGACAACTGGTGTTAAGCCACCAAAAACAGACATCCCAAGGCAAAAGCTAATTGAACTAGCGCGATAACGAAATTGCATGGCAAAGATACTTTTGAGATAAGCATGGGCAGGTGCAAGTTGAATTTCGTTTGCAGTCAAAATAACGATTTCGCCAATTATAATCCAATAAAATTGATTGATATCAAGTCCTAGTAAGGCAGGATAAGATAAAAATACTAGGAGCAAACAACCGAGTTTCATCATCCGAGACGCATTGAATTTATCAGCAAGTAGTCCTGCTAAAATGGTGGTAATAATTGATATGGTGATCATAAACGTTTGTAATAACATAAGTTGATGCGTTGTCATCAATCCTTTAGCCGTTAACACGGGATTAATAAAGGTTAAAACAGTGGTGTAGGGAACAGTCGCAAGACCGCCGATAAAAATACCTGCGGTTAATTCTTTTCGATAGAGGTTGCACATTTTTTTGAATGTATGAATTTTAGGATCAGCCGGTATAAAGTGAGGTGATTCTAACATTTTTCTACGATAGGTAATGGTCCAAAATCCAAGTAAACCTCCCAGAAAAAATGCAACACGCCAACTCCAATGTGGCATTATTTTTAAAGTTAAGATGATACCAATAATTGAAGCAAGTAAGCCGCCTGATAATGTCATGGCAGTTAATAATCCGCTAAACGTTGATTGCATTTTTATACCAGCGTGTTCAACGATATAAATACCGGCGCCATTATATTCACCACCAAAACAAAACACTTGAATAATTTTACAAAACATCAGGAGAAAAATAGCAAACCAACCGATATGTTGATAAGTTGGAATTAATCCAAGTGCAAATGTTGCGATGGCTATCCCATAAATTGCTAACATTAATGCTTTTTTCCTACCGAGTTTATCGCCAATAATACCGAAGAATAATCCCCCAAGCGGTCGAGAAAAAAAGGCAATCATTAAAACAAAATAACATTTCGAAAGAGATTGATAGACATTTTCACCAGGAAAAAATAGCGGTGCAATAATGGGAAGAAAAATACTTATTAAGGCATAATCATAATATTCTATTAATGTCCCAAGCGCTGCGCCTATAAATGAACTTCTTGAAATCATTTTTCCCTTCCATTTTTGTGTTTGTTGATAACTAAAATGGTCTGTTATTTTATTTTAAACAAAACTTAATTAATCTTTTTATCGTTAAGCCTTGTACCAAAATCGAAAACACAACGACTGAATAAGTAATGGCAATCACCTCATCTTTTACTGGTCCTTCAGGTAAAGATAATGCGAGCGCTATAGAAACGCCGCCACGTAATCCACCCCAAGTCATAATCGTAATGGCTTTTTGTTTAAAATCTCGATACCGACCCCAAATCATTAGTGGTCCTGCAACGCTAATATAACGCGCAATTAAAACGATGGGAATAGCGGTTAACGCTAATAAGGTTGAGGTTGTTGATAAATTAATATTGAGTAATTCTAATCCTATTAAGACAAATAATAGGGCGTTTAATACTTCATCAATCATTTCCCAAAATCCAGCTAAAAATTGAACCGTTTTTTTAGGAATTAAACCATGTTTTAAGGCACTGCCTAAAGATAAGCCTGCTACGACGATAGCAATTGGTCCGGATACACCAAGTTTAATAGCCAGTAAATAACCAGAGGTAACTAAACTTAACGTGATAAGGATCACGACTTGTAAATTATAAATCCCTTTTAATAGAAACTTTGTGATCCCTGCGAGAATTAATCCAAATAGAATGCCACCACATAATTGTTGAAAAAAAAGTAATATAATGCCGTGGTAAGAAACATCATTATTACCACTATAAAAACTCACCATAATCACAAACATTACAATGCCTATGCCATCATTAAAAAGAGATTCACCCGCAATTTTTACCTCAAGTTTTTTTGGGGCATTAGCATTTTTTAATGAAGCAAGCACTGCGATCGGATCAGTAGGCGAGATAAGCGCGCCAAAGGTTAAACAATCAATTAATGGGAAATAAATATGAAGTAAGTTGGTAATATAAAAAACTAAAAATCCAATAATAAACGTTGATAAGATAACACCAACCGTAGTGAGTAAAATGATTACCACTTTTTCTTTCGCTAAATCATTAATATTAATTTGGAGGCTACCGGCAAATAACAAGAAACTTAACATCCCATCCATAAACGTTTTGTTGAAATCGATATGCGTTAAAACTGGTTGAACATAGGGATTGAGATCCCAGATAAATTGATCAATCAAAACAAAAATAATTGAAAGTATCAGAGTAAATAATGTGATCCCAATGGCCGCAGGTAATTTAAAAAATCGATAATTGATATAGCTTGATAAAGTTGTTAAAAGGAAAATGATCGCAATTATCGATTGTGTGGTCACATTTACATCCCTGTTCGAATTAATTGGGAAATTATAAAGATTCTTCTACAAAATAAAAAGGGCAGAAGCGTGGTATTCTTTCTGCCCATGGGTGGGTGCTAAGATAATATTATTATTTGTGGGTGGAGAGTTTGTTTATATTTTAATTCGTTAAACCTCTAACAACACTACCTCCAGCAGTTGACCAAGATATGCGGCCATTTCGTAATGAGGGAGTTAAAACATAAGTGTCAGTGGTTAAAATACCGTCTTGTTTATTAGGTACAAGGGTAATGGTACCATCTTTAACTATAATAGATTGCACAAGTCCTGTGTCACTGGAATAAGTATGAGGAATATTATTCGTTGCCGAATCACATCCCACTTTTGTGCCACCTGTTACAATACACCAGGTGACCGCTTTTTTATAAGGATCGATAAGTCTAACCGCTTCAGAATATTTTGCCTTTTCTGTATAGCCACGGAAAAGCGGAATGGCGAGAATCATAATTGTGCCGAGGATTACCATCACGGCTAATAACTCTGTAAGGGTAAAGCCTTTTAAACTTACTTTCTTCATTTCAAATACTCCACGTGCCAAAAGATGTTGTATGCATTTACTATGCCAGGTTTCATATGCATATTATATGCCATATATAGGTACAATTCCAGTGAAATGACCTATTTTTTTAAAAAATATTTTTTAACTTATTAGAAACAAAAGGAAAAAGGGCAGACTTGCTGGTATTATCTGCCCGAGGGTGCTGAGGTAGTATT